>NZ_DATAGM010000273.1:0-10261 GCF_036263695.1 Phenylobacterium sp. | reverse complement strand
GTGGACGGTCGCCACGGCGGTGACCCGCTCCAGGGTGCGGCGCAGGGCCGCCCGCGTGGTCTCCTCGCTGGTCCGGCGGCTCTGCAGCAGCAGCAGCGATGAGATGAGCTGCAGGTTGTTCTTCACCCGGTGGTCGACTTCGTGCAGCAGGGCGGTCTTCTCCTCGAGGGCCTGCTCGGCCCTGGCTTTCAGCTCCAGCTCGGCCTCGCGGTTGGCGGTGATGTCGCGCTGCGAGCCGAGGAAGAAGGCCACCTCGCCGGTCGCGTCCCGCACCGGACTGACCTGCAGGGCGTTCCAGAACCGGCTTCCGTCCTTGCGGTAGTTCAGAATCTCCACCGAGGCCGCGGCGCCCGACGCCAGCGCGCGCCGGATTTCCTCCACGGTTCCGGCGTCCGTCTCCGGTCCCTGTAGGAAGCGGCAGTTGCGGCCGACCACCTCGGGCTCCGCGTAGCCGGTCAGGGCCAGGAAGGCGGCGTTGGCGAACACGATCGGTTGATCGAATCGCTTGGCGTCGGCGATGACGATCGGCAGCTGCGCGCCGTTCACCGCCATGAGGATGGCCTCGTCGGCGAACGCGGACGCTGCGCCCGCGGCCGGCCAACTGCGCTCGGTTTCCTGCAGGATCGTCATCGCCGCCCTCCGCTGCTTCCCCGAGGGGCGCAACGTGGCGGGAAACCTCTGGTTCCTGCCTTGGTCCCCCCAGGCTGGGCGGCCGTTATGCTCCTGACACGGATGACGGGTTGGATGAAAGTCTGGCAGGAGATTCGCCGTGCCGATCCCGCATCCGCCTTCGCCGACCTGGCTCAGCCGCCCCGCGCGGCCGATCCTGGCTGCGGGCGCTGTGGGCGCCGTCTCGCTGGCGGCGCTGGCAGCGGCGGACTGGGCTGACCTGCGGGCGGCGGCGATGGCCATCGCGGTCGTCATGGTGGTCACCGGGCTGCTGGCCGGGGCGGTGGCGGGCCGGCGGGAGGAGGGGCCCGCCTCGTCCCTGCTGATCAACGCTTCGGCGGAGCGCGCGGCGCTGCCGTGGCTGCGGCTGCTCGACGCCCTGCCGGACCCGGTGCTGGTGGTCTCGGCGCGCGAGCCGGACGATCCGATCGGCAAGAAGTTCGTGCTGGTCAACGCCGCCGCCCGGGAGCTCCTGCGCATCCAGCGGGACGAGGGGCTCCTGGTCACCGTGCTGCGCGACCCGCATGTGCTCGGCGCCCTGGACGAGGCGCTGTTCCAAGGGCAAGGCGCGCAAGCCTCCTACGAGCCGGCCGGGAGCCAGGACCGCGTGCTGCGCGTCGCCGCCCGCCCGCTCGAGCCGGGGCCCGATGGCGCGCGGCTGGCGCTGCTGACCTTCCACGACGACACCGAACTCTACCGGATCGAACAGACGCGGGTCGACTTCCTGGCCAACGCCAGCCACGAGTTGCGTACGCCGCTGACCTCCCTGCGCGGCTTCATCGAGACCCTGCGCGGCCACGCCCGTGGCGACCCGGCCGCCCAAGATCGGTTCCTGGGCATCATGCAGGCCCAGGCGGAGCGGATGAGCCGGCTGATCGACGACCTGCTCAGCCTGAGCCGGATCGAGCTCAGCGAGCACGTTCCGCCGTCCGACACGGTGAACCTGGTCGAAGTCGCCCGCGATGTGGCCGACGCCCTGGCGCCCCAGGCCAAGGCGCGGGGCGTCAGGATCGAGGTCGACACGCCCGAGGCGCCCGCCCAGCTGACCGGCGATCACGACCAGCTGGTGCAGGTGGTCCAGAACCTGACCGACAACGCGCTGAAATACTCGCCGCAAGGCGGCGTGGTTCGCATCGCCGTGGAGTCCGGGCTGCCGGCCGAGGCCGCGGCGGGCCCGCGACGGAAGGACGCCCATCGCCTGCCGCTGCTCACCCCCGACCTTGGAATGGGCCCGTTCGTCGCGGTGACGGTGTCGGACCAGGGGCCGGGCATCGCGCGCGAGCACCTGCCCAGGCTCACCGAGCGCTTCTATCGGGTGGAGGGGCAGAAGAGCGGCGACCGCCTCGGCACCGGGCTGGGCCTGGCCATCGTCAAGCACATCCTCAACCGCCACTACGGCGGGCTGGTGGTGGAGAGCGCGCCGGGGCAGGGGACCGCGTTTAGCGCCTATCTGCCGATCCTGGAGCCCGCCGAGGCGGAGGTCCCGCCGATGCGGATTGCGACACAACTGTCATAGAACTGTCGCGTAGGAGGTCTATCGGGCGGGCCAAGGCCGGGCGGGACTCGCCGGCCGACCGGTTCAGAACGGACGCCCATCGCCCATGCCCATCTGGGTCGTACTGCTGGCCCTCGTCGCCCTCTCGGCCGGCAGCTTCTGGTTGGGCCGGCGCCGCATCGTGGCGGCGGTGGCGGGACGCCCGCCCGGGACGGCCCATTCGCTGCCGGGCTACTACGGCGCCTACGCCGCGCTGTGGGCCGTGGGCCCCGCGCTGATCCTGCTGGTCGCCGGCGGCGGGTTCGCCGGGCGGCTGCCCTTCGGCTGGGGCGGGCTGGTGGCGATCGCCGCCCTGGTCGCCATCGCCGGCGGGCTCTTCGCCTTCTCCAAGATTCGGCCTGAGCTTCGGGCGCGCAATCAGGTGGAGCGCTGGGTCGGCGGCGTGCTGATGGGCTGCGCCGTCGCCGCGGTCCTGACCACCATCGGCATCGTCGCCTCCTTGGTGTTCGAGAGCTGGCGCTTCTTCCAAGCGGTGCCGCCGTTGGAGTTCCTGTTCGGGACCCAGTGGAACCCGCAGATCGCCATGCGGGCCGACCAGTTCGCCTCCACCGGCGCCTTCGGGGCCGTGCCGCTGTTCGTCGGCACGTTCCTGATCATGCTGATCGCCATGGCCGTGGCCGCGCCCATCGGCCTGCTGTCGGCGATCTACCTTTCGGAGTACGCCAGCCGCGGGGTTCGCGGCGTGGTCAAGCCGCTGCTGGAGATCCTCGCCGGCGTGCCCACCGTCGTCTACGGCTTCTTCGCGGCCCTGACGGTGGGTCCGCTGTTTCGTGGCGGCTTCAACGCCCTGGGCGCTCAGCTGGTCGGCGGCCCGTTCGACGCCCTCGGCCAGCACCTGATGCAGGTGCAGAACCAGATGGCGTTGGTCGCCGGGGCGGTCATGGGGATCATGCTGATCCCCTTTGTCTCGTCGCTCTCGGACGACATCATCAACGCCGTGCCCCAGTCGCTGCGCGACGGCAGCCTGGCGATGGGGGCCACCCGCTCCGAGACCATCAAGAAGGTGGTGCTGCCCGCCGCCCTTCCCGGGGTGATGGCGGCCATGCTGCTGGCCGTCTCGCGCGCGATCGGCGAAACCATGATCGTGACGATGGCGGCCGGCCTGCAGGCCAAGATCACCGCCAACCCGCTCGACACGGTCACCACCGTGACCGTCCAGATCGTCACCCTCCTGACCGGCGACCAGGAGTTCGACAGCCCCAAGACCCTGTCGGCCTTCGGGCTGGGCCTGACCCTCTTCGCGGTGACGCTGGGGCTGAACATCATCGCCCTGCGCATCGTCCAGAAGTACCGGGAACAGTATGACTGACGCGGTCCTCCCCACGCCGGCGGCCACGCGCGGCCCGTCCGATGCGGCCGCCCGGCGGCTGAAGAAGCGCTACGCGGCCGAGCGCCGGTTCCGGTTCTACGGCCGGGCGGCGATCCTCATCGCTCTGAGCTTCCTGGCGGTCCTGCTCGGGCGGATCGTCATGCAGGGCTATTCGACTTTCGCCAGCTACGAGATGACGGTGCCGGTGCACCTCGACTCCAGCCGGATCGACCGCGCCGACCCCACGGGCGCCAACTACAACCTGATGGTCACCGACGCGATCATGGCCAGGCTGGGGGTCAAGGACGACGAGTTCGGCGTCACCTCGGCGAAGGTGATGGCGCTGATCTCCAACGACATGGGCTTCCAGCTGCTGGCCCAGGTCCGCGACGATCCCTCGCTGATCGGCAAGACGGTGACGATCACCGGCCCCGTCCGCGCCGACGCGGCGCTCTACTACAAGGGCCACGTCAGCCGCGACGCGCCGGAGGGCGAGCGCAAGCTCACCAACCAGCAGCTCGATTGGCTGGATGAGCTGAAGCGCCAGGGCATGGTCTCCAGCGGCTTCAACATCGACTTCCTGACGCGGTCCGACTCCACCGAGCCCGAACAGGCCGGCGTTTGGGGCGCGGTCGTCGGCTCGGCGATGATGCTGCTTGTGACCGCACTGCTGTCCATCCCCATCGGCGTGCTGGCGGCGGTCTACCTCGAGGAGTTCGCGCCGAAGACGCGCTGGACGGACCTGATCGAGGTCAACATCAACAACCTCGCGGCGGTGCCCTCGATCGTCTACGGCCTCTTGGGCCTGGCGGTGTTCATCAACTGGCTGGCGATCCCCAGGTCCTCGCCGCTGGTCGGCGGCCTGGTGCTGGCGCTGATGTCGCTGCCGACGGTGATCATCGCCACCCGCTCGGCTCTTAAGGCGGTGCCGCCCTCGATCCGCGAGGCGGCCCTGGGCGTCGGGGCCTCGCGCACACAAACGGTGTTCCACCACGTGCTGCCGCTGGCCATGCCCGGCGTGCTGACCGGCTCCATCCTGTCGCTGGCCCATGCGCTGGGCGAGACCGCGCCGCTGCTGATGATCGGCATGGTTTCCTTCGTGCCGGCCGCCCCCGACAGCTTCACCTCGGCCGCCACGGTGCTGCCGGTGCAGGTGTTCATCTGGGAAAACGCCTCCGAGCGGGCGTTCCACGAGCGCACGGCCGCGGCCATCATGGTGCTGCTCGTCTTCATGATCGTGATGAATCTGGCGGCCATTCTGCTGCGCCGCCGCTTCGAAAGGCGTTGGTGAGGCGTCCGATGTTCATGCGTCCCTTGTCCCGCCAGAGGTCCCCGATGCCACGCCAGCGCGATGACGCCGCCGGTCACCACACGCCGGGCGTCCACATCGCCGTCGACAAGCCCGCCGCCGGCGCGAACGGGCCGGTGAAGGTCTGCGCCCGCGACGTCAACGTCTTCTACGGCGACAAGCAGGCGCTGTTCGACGTGGCCCTCGACATCCCCGAGCGGGCGGTCACCGCCCTCATCGGCCCCTCCGGCTGCGGCAAGTCCACCTTCCTGCGCTGCATCAACCGGATGAACGACACCATCGCCGGCGCGAAGGTCCAGGGCCGGATCGAGATCGACGGCGAGGACGTCAATGACCGCGGCGTCGATCCGGTGCTGCTCCGCGCGCGGGTCGGCATGGTGTTCCAGAAGCCCAACCCCTTCCCAAAGACCATCTTCGAGAACGTCGCCTACGGCCCCCGCATCCACGGCCTGGCCACCAACAAGACCGAGCTGGCGGAGATCGTGGAGTCCTCGCTGCGCAAGGCGGGCCTGTGGGAAGAGGTCAAGGAGCGGCTTCACCAGCCCGGCACCGGCCTCTCCGGCGGTCAGCAGCAGCGGCTGGTCATCGCCCGCACCATCGCTGTCAGCCCCGAGGTGATCCTGATGGACGAGCCCTGCTCGGCCCTCGACCCGATCGCCACCGCAAGGATCGAGGAGCTGATCGACGAGCTGCGCAGCCAGTACTGCATCGTCATCGTGACCCACTCCATGGCCCAGGCCGCGCGGGTTTCGCAGAAGACGGCCTTCTTCCATCTGGGCAAGCTGGTGGAGGCCGGGGCGACCGACGAGATCTTCACCAATCCTCGGGACACTCGCACCCAGGACTACATCACCGGCCGGTTCGGTTAAGAAGGATGCCGGGCGTGAACGAACACATCGTCAAGTCCTTCGAGGACGAGCTGAACACCCTGGCCGCCGAGTGCGCGCGGATGGGCGGGCTGACCGAAGCCCAGGTGGCCGACGCCATCACCGCGGTGGTCAAGAAGAACGCCAAGTTGGCGTCCGACGTGGTGGGCCGCGACGACCGGCTGGACGTGCTCGAGGCCGAGATCGAGCGCAAGGCGATCCGGCTGATCGCCCTCCGCCAGCCGATGGCCAACGACCTGCGCCGGACCGTGGCGGCGATGAAGATCGCCTCCAACCTGGAGCGCTGCGGCGACCTGGCCAAGAACATCGCCAAGCGCAGCCTGGTCATCAAGGACGCCGGTCCGATGACCGCCCTGACCCGGCCGCTGGACCGCATGGGCAAGCTGGTGCTGGGCCGCCTCAAGGAGGTGCTCGACGCCTACACCGCCCTGGACATCGAGCGCGCCCGCGCCGTCTGGACGCGGGATGACGAGGTGGACGAGCACTACAACAGCCTGTTCCGCGAGCTGCTCACCTACATGATGGGAGATCCGCGCACGATCGAGCCCTGCGCCCACCTGCTGTTCGTCGCCAAGAACCTGGAACGGATCGGCGACCACGCAACCAACATCGCCGAGATCGTCCACTACGAGATCACGGGCGAGGAGATGCTCTCCGCGCGTCCGAAGACCGACGCCCTGGGACTGGAGGAGGCCCCATGACGCCGAATATCCTGGTGGTCGAGGACGAGGACGCCCTCGCCACGCTGCTCCACTACAACCTCGAGAAGGAGGGCTACGAAGTGGCCCTCGCGCCCGACGGCGAGGAGGCGATGACCCAGGTCAAGGAGCGCCTGCCGGACCTGGTCATCCTCGACTGGATGCTGCCCAAGGTGTCGGGCATCGAGGTCTGCCGCCGGTTGCGCGCCCGGCCCGAGACCCGCAACGTGCCCATCATCATGCTGACCGCCCGGGGCGAGGAGAGCGACCGCATCCGCGGCCTCGACACCGGCGCGGACGACTATGTGGTCAAGCCCTTCGCCATGAGCGAACTGTCGGCCCGCGTGCGCGCCGTGTTGCGCCGCCTGCGGCCGGGCCTCGCCGAGGACCGGGTACGCATCGGCGACATCACCATCGACCGGGTCGCCCACCGGGTGAAGCGCAACGGCAAGGAGGTCCACCTGGGCCCCACCGAGTTCCGCCTGCTCGACCACTTCATGCAGAACCCCGGCCGGGTGTTCTCCCGCGAGCAGTTGCTGGACGCCGTCTGGGGCTCCGACGTCTACGTCGAGGCCCGCACCGTCGACGTTCACGTCGGGCGCCTGCGTAAGGCGCTGAACCACGGGGAGGCGGCCGATCCCATTCGCACCGTGCGCTCGGCGGGCTACGCGCTGGACCTGGAGGGCTAGCGCAGGCTGCGCTGTAGATCGGCCGGTGCTAGCGTCGCCTCCCTCTGGAGGAGACGCCATGAAGATTTCCGTTCCTGCGCTCGTACTGGCGCTCGCGGCCGCGCCCGCCGCCTTCGCGCAAGCCGTCCCGGCCCACATCTCGGCCGCACTCGCTTCACCCGTGCGCACGGACGCGGACAAGCCGAGGGACGCCGCCCGCAAGCCGGGCGAGACCCTAGCGTTCGCCGACATCAGGCCTGGTGACAAGGTGGCCGACTTCATCATCGGCGGCGGCTATTTCACCCGCATCCTGTCCGCTGCGGTGGGGCCGAATGGCCGCGTGATCGCCTACCAGCCCGAAGAATTCGTGGCGTACCAGTCCAGCTACGGTGAGGCCCTCGACGCCGCCGCCAAGCTGCCGAACGTCACTGCCCTACGGTCGTCTTTCGCGAAGCTGGACCTGCCGGACGGGCTCGACGCCATAGTCACGGTGCAGAACTACCACGACCTCCATCTGAAGCACTTCCCGGCCGATACGGCCAAGACCGTCAACGCGGAGCTCTTCCGCTCCCTCAAACCTGGCGGCGTCCTCCTGGTGGTCGACCACGAAGCGGCGGCGGGCTCGGGCTTGGAGGTCGCGCACACGCTGCACAGGATTGACCCCGCCATCGTGAAGCGGGAGCTTGAGGCGGCCGGCTTCAAGCTCGAAGCCGAGGACAACCAGCTGCTAGATCAGCGGTCGGACCCGAAGACCGCCAACGTCTTCGACGCCGCCATCCGTGGCAAGACCGACCAGTTCGTGCTGCGGTTCCGGAAGCCCTAGGCGGCCCGCGCGACATCATGCTGTTCGCCCAAATGTGCTAGGCGTTCTGCATGCTCAGCCTCGACCACGTCGTCTTCCCGGTGCGCGATGCCGGCGCGACGCTGGGGTTCTACCGGGACCTGCTCGGCCTGCCGCTGACTGGCCAGATGAGCGGCGAGGACTGGGACGGCTACCGGTACCTGATGATGTTCTTCGGACTCGGCGGCGGGGCCGAGCTGGTGTGCGTGGCGCTGAGGGGCGCGCCGGAGGCCCCGGTGGACGCCCGGCCCAAGGACGCCCGCCACTACGCCTTCTGCGCCGCGAGCGCCGAGGCCTACGCCGGCTGGAAACGCAAGCTGGCCGAAGCGGACGTCGCCTCCTGGGAGGAGCTGCACGGGGACCAGCACTCCCTCTACTTCGAGGACCCGGACGGCATCGTGCTGGAGATCACCTGGCCGCCGAGCCGCCCGGCCGAGGGCGAGGACCCGGTCGCGGTGACCGAGGTCATGCGCTGGCTGGCCACGGCTTGACCGGCCGCCCCTAAGCGGGCGAAACGCGCGCCATGAACATCCTGCTGGTCGGGTCCGGGGGCCGTGAGCACGCCCTCGCCTGGAAAATCGCCGCCTCGCCCAAGCTGACCCGCCTGGTCGCCGCGCCCGGCAATCCCGGCATGGCCAAATGCTGCGAGGTCCGGCCGGTCGGCGCGACTGACGTTCCCGCCCTCGTGGCGCTGGCGAAGGAGATCGCGGCGGACCTGATCGTCATCGGCCCGGAGTCTTCGGTGGCGGCCGGCGTGGCTGACGCCATGGAGGCGGCGGGCTTCCCCTGCTTCGGGCCGACCGCAGCGGCGGGCCGGCTGGAGTCCTCCAAGGCCTTCACCAAAGGCTTCTGCGACCGCCACAACCTGCCGACCGGCCGCTACCGGATCTGCGAGGATGCACCGACCGCCAAGGCCGCGCTCACCGACTTCACTGCGCCTTACGTGGTCAAGGCCGACGGCCTCGCCGCCGGCAAGGGCGTGGTCGTCGCCGAGACCCGGGCCGACGCCGAGGCGGCCATCGACGACGCCCTCGGCGGCCGGTTCGGCGCGGCCGGGGCGCGGGTGGTCATCGAGGAGTATCTCGATGGCGAGATCGGCTCCCTCTTCGCCCTCTGCGACGGCAAGAACGTCGCCCTGATCGGCGAGGCCCAGGACCACAAGCGCGCCTTCGACGGCGAGCAGGGACCTAACACCGGCGGCATGGGCACCTACTCGCCGGCGCCGGTCTTCACCCCCGAGGTGATCGAGCAGGTCCGGCAACAGTTGGTGGAGCCCACCTTCGCCGGCATCGCCGCCGAGGGCGCGCCCTACCGCGGCGTGCTGTTCGTCGAGCTGATGGTCACCCGCGATGGTCCCAAGCTGATCGAGTTCAACGTCCGCTTCGGCGACCCGGAGTGCCAGGTGCTGATGCTGCGGCTCGAGGGCGACATCGTCGCCTACCTGGAAGCCTGCGCGAACGGCACGCTGGACCAGCTGCCGCCGCCCACCTTCCGCAACGAGGCGGCGGTCTGCGTGGTGATGGCCGCCGACGGTTATCCGGAGAGCCCGCTCACCGGCTCCATCATCCGCGGCGCCGACCAGCACTTCGGCGACGACGTCTTCGTCTTCCACGCCGGCACGAAGCAGGATTCGGACGGCGCTTTGCGGGCGGCCGGCGGGCGGGTGCTGAACGTCTGCGCCCGGGGGGCCTCGCTGCAGGACGCCCTGTCGAAGGCCTACGCGGCCGTCGACCGCATCGACTGGCCCGGCGGCTTCTTCCGCCGCGACATCGGCTGGCGCGCGCTGGAGCGGGGGTGACCCGCCCACTTTCGCCGTTGCCGCCGCCCTAGCAGGGTCGGTATGGTCGCGCCGAACAAGCGTTAGAAAAAGGGAGCCGCCCATGGCCGTCGTCGACGCCGCCGAACAGCAGCGCGAGCAGCTGAACACCGGCACGAAAGAGGTCGCGGAGTCCCACAAGTTCGACGAGGCCGCGCTCGAACGCTGGATGAAGGCCAACGTGGACGGCTACGCCGGCCCGCTGGAGGTGCGCCAGTTCAAGGGCGGCCAGTCCAACCCGACCTATCAGCTCGTCACCCCGACCAAGAAGTACGTCATGCGGCGCAAGCCGCCGGGCAAGCTGCTGCCCTCGGCCCACGCCGTCGACCGCGAATACAAGGTGATCACCGCGCTCGGCACGACCGGCTTCCCGGTGGCCCGCACCTACGGCCTGTGCACGGACGACAGCGTCATCGGCACCATGTTCTACGTGATGGACATGGTGGAGGGCCGGATCCTCTGGGACCAGAGCCTTCCCCAATACGAGCCGGCCGAGCGGCGCGCCATCT
>NZ_DATAGM010000272.1:0-3408 GCF_036263695.1 Phenylobacterium sp. | reverse complement strand
CCTCGGTCGAGCGAGCCATCGCCCCCGACGCCACCGTCCACCTGGACTTCGCCCTGCGGCGGCTGGCGGGCGTCGTCGAGCGGCTGGTGGTCTACCCGGAGAACATGGCCAAGAACCTCGACCGGCTGGGCGGCCTCGTCCACTCCCAGCGGGTGCTGCTGGCCCTGACCCAGAAGGGCCTCAGCCGCGAGGCCTCCTACGCTGCCGTCCAGCGGAACGCGATGAGGGTCTGGCGCGGCGAGGGGAACTTCCTCGACTTCCTCAAGGCCGACCCCGAGGTCACCCTTTCCGAGGCCGAGCTCTCCGAGCTCTTCGACCTCGGCTATCACTTCAAGAACGTCGACGTGATCTTCGCGCGCGTGTTCGGCCAGGACGCGGTGGCGAAGGCGGCGGAGTAGGCGTTTCTCTTTCCCTCCCCTTTATGGGGAGGGTCGAGCCGGCGCAGCCGACCGGGGTGGGGAAGTGACGAGCTTCGGCCCGCGCGGTCTCTGACTCCCCCACCCGTCCGCGGGCTTCGCCCGCGTTCACCCTCCCATGAAGGGGACGGAAAGGGTCAGGTCCGCCAGTACACCCCCGCCTCGCGGGCCATCATCCCGTGGCCGATCATCTCCCGGCGCAGGGTGGCGCTGTCCCAGTGGCGGCGCTGGAGGATCTCGTTGACCTCGGCTTCGCGGTAGCGGCGGCCCTCCTCGAACTGGCCGGTGAGCCAGCGCAGCACCACCTCGCGCTTGCGGCGGCTGGCGGGGATGACCTTCAGCCGCCCGTCGGGCTCGACGAAGCCGGAGAGCACCTTCTCCTCCCAGTTGTCGGCAGCCGGCGCCATGGCGCTCACCGCCTTGGGCTCGAGCAGGGCCCGGTTCATTGCCGTCAGCGCCTCTGGCCGCAGGGCATGCCAACGGGTGACGCCCTCGGCGCGCACGCTCACCAGCCCGAGCGCCTTCAGGGCCGCCAGGTGGTGTGAGACGGTCGGCTCCTTGACGTCCAAGAGCTCGGCCACCTCCTGCACGCTACGTTCGCGCTCGGCGAGCAGGCCGACGATCCGGAGGCGGCTCTCGTTGGCCATCGCCTTGAAGAAGGCCAGCAAGGTCTGGAAGTCGGGCGTGTCCATGGCGGCAATCCTTTGATCGACATCTAATTAGCACACCCTCGAAGAAGCGCCACCCCCTGCCGCGAGGTCAGGCTTGCCAAGCGGCGCGGTCGGCGCACAGCGTTCTCCCCGGAACTGGAGGACACCTCATGGACACGCCCGCCATGCTCGCCCTGCTGGAGCGCCAGAAGGCGGCGCAGCTGCGCGACGGCACCCCCTCGGCCGAGACCCGGATCGCGCGCATCGAGCGCTGCATCGGCCTTCTGATCGACAACCGGGCGGCCATCGAGGAGGCGCTGAACGCCGACTTCGGCTCGCGCTCGCGGGAGGCCACCGCCTTCACCGACATCGCCGGCTCTATAGGCCCGCTGAAGCACGCCAAGGAGAACCTGCGCCGATGGATGCGGCCGGAGAAGCGCAAGACCACGCCCGCGCTGCTGGGCCTGTTCGGCGCCAAGGCCGAGGTGCGCTTCCAGCCCAAAGGCGTCGTCGGCGTGATCAGCCCCTGGAACTTCCCGGTGAACCTGACCTTCGCGCCCCTGGCTGGCGTACTGGCCGCCGGCAACCGGGCGATGATCAAGCCGTCCGAACTGACGCCGGCCACCTCGGAGCTCTTGAAGATCATGTTCGCCTCCGCCTTCCCGGAGGAGGAGATCGCCGTGGTCACCGGGGGACCGGAGGTCGGCCAGGCCTTCGCGGGCCTGGCCTTCGACCACCTGATCTTCACCGGCGGCACGGCCATCGCCAAACACGTGATGCGGGCCGCGGCGGAGAACCTCGTCCCGGTCACCCTGGAGCTCGGCGGCAAAAGCCCGGTGATCCTCTCCAAGTCCGCCGACCTGGACGTCGCCGCCGCGCGGATCATGAACGGCAAGACCTTGAACGCCGGCCAGATCTGCCTGGCCCCCGACTACGTTCTGGCCCCGCGCGACAAGATGGACGGCTTCGTCGAGGCGGCCCGCCGGTCGGTGGCGACCATGTTCCCGACGATCCGGGACAATCCCGACTACACCGCCATCGTCGCCCAGCGGCACTACGACCGGATCCAGGACTATGTGGCCGACGCTCGGGCCAAGGGTGCGACGGTGGTGGAGCTGAAGCCCCAGGGCGAGGACCTCTCGCAGCAGGAGCACCGCAAGATCGCCCCCACCCTGATCCTCGATCCGACCGACGACATGAAGGTGATGCAGGAGGAGATCTTCGGCCCGCTGCTGCCGGTGAAGAGCTACGTCTCGGTGGACGAGGCTATCGGCTACGTGAACGCCCGCGACCGGCCGCTTGGCCTCTACTACTTCGGCGACGATGCGGGCGAGCGGGAGAAGGTGCTGAGCTCCACCACCTCCGGCGGGGTCACGGTCAACGACGTCATCTTCCACGTGGCCCAGGAGGAGCTGCCGTTCGGCGGCGTCGGGCCGTCAGGCATGGGCAGCTACCACGGCCACGACGGCTTCCGCGAGTTCAGCCACCGAAAGGCCGTCTACACTCAGATCAAGAAGGACATCGGACCGCTGAAGCAGCTCCGCCCGCCGTTCGGGCCGGGGATCCGGAAGTACCTGGAGAGCCAGATGCGGGCCTGAGGCCCTACTTCCCCGAACGCACCTGTTCGCGGGCCTGGGCCATCAGCTCGTCCATGCGGCGGCGAACGTCGGCTTCGGTGACCGAGACGCCGGCGCCCTTCAGGTCCTCGAAGACCTTGCGCAGCACGTCTTCGTCGCCGGCTTCCTGGAAGTCCGAGCGGACCACCGCCTTCGAATATTCGGCGATGTTGTCGCCCGACAGGCCCATCAGGCCCGCGGCCCATTCGGCCAGCATGCGGTTGCGCCGGGCGGACGCCTTGAACTCCTGCTCCTGATCGAGCGCGAACTTACCCTCGAAGCCCCGTTCACGATCGTTGAAGGTGGTCATGTGATCCCTAAAGCTTACGCCCCGCGAAGGCCCCTCCCTATCGCGGGCGGGCGCGGCCCGCAATGGAAACGCGCCAGTGCGTGCAAGGCGCCGCAGGGCTCTGTTTGCGCCGCACACTTCGTTCCGCTAATTTCCCCTCGCCTCAATGAGAGCCAGAGGCCGAGTCGGAGCCGCGCGCGTTCGGAAGGGACCGCGCGCGTTTTTCGTTTTCCGCCGCCGGCAGCCCTGGCTCATGGAGAAGGCGCCAGATGACCCGCCGCAAAAAGATCTACGAGGGCAAGGCCAAGATCCTCTACGAAGGTCCCGAGCCCGGCACCTTGATCCAGTACTTCAAGGACGACACCACCGCCTTCGACGCCAAGAAGAAGGCGGTGCTGGAAGGCAAGGGCGTCATCAACAACCGGATCAGCGAGTAC
>NZ_DATAGM010000271.1:0-3712 GCF_036263695.1 Phenylobacterium sp. | reverse complement strand
CGCCGGCCCAGTCGCGCCAGATCGCCATCACGTCGTACCAGCGGGGCAGCGCGCCCTTGGCGCCCCAGAGGACCAGGGTCGGGATCGCGATCTTCCGCCCCGCCTCGCGGTCGGCCCTGTCCGCTTCAAAGTCGTAGGTCGCGCCGGCGCGGTAGTCCTCGCACATGGCGTGGATCACCGAGGCCTTGCGTCCCGCCCGCTGGTAGTCCTCCAGCGCTTCGGGATCGAAGGGGCCGCGCCCGCCGCGGAAGAAGAACCAGTCAGCGTTGGCGTCGATGATCCGCTCCGGAAACGGATGCGGCTGGACGAGGAAGAACCAGTGCCAGTAGCCGATCCCCATGGCCATGTCGGCCCGGCTGTAGACCTCGAAGGTCGGGACGATGTCGAGGACGGCGAGCCGCGCCACCGCCTCGGGGTGGTCCAGCGCCAACCGGTAGGCGACGCGCCCGCCGCGGTCGTGACCGGCGAGGTCGAACCGCTCGAGCCCGAAACGGCGCATCAAGGCCAGCATGTCGCGGCCCATGGCGCGCTTGGAATAGGGTGCGTGGTCCGCGGTGGTCTCCGGCCCGGTGCTCTCGCCGTAGCCGCGCAGGTCCGGCGCGATCACGGTGAAGTCGCGGGCGAGGTCGCCGGCGATCCTGCCCCACATCATGTGCGTCTGCGGCCAGCCGTGCAGCAGCAGCAGCGGCGGCCCGCTTCCGCCCCGGCGCACGCGCAGCCGCGCCTCGCCGACATCGACCTGCAAGAGCTCAAACCCCTCGAACATGGCCCGATTAGGCTCGCCGGCCTGGACGGGGGCAAGGGCGATTGCAGGTCGTAGTCGAGGCGCGGGTGAGCTAGGCCGCCCCGTCCAGTTCCCGGGCCAAGGCCTCCAGCAGTTCCCGGCAGCCTTCCTCGCGCATGGCTAGCGCGTTGGGCTCGTCGAAATAGGCGCCCTGCTCGGTGTAGGTGAGGCGGCAGCCGTCGGGGACCGGGTCGATCTGGATGGTCGCCAGTGAGACCGAGATGTTCACGCCGGCCACCGTCATCCGGTAGCTGATCACGATCCGCCGGTCGGGCACGATGTCCTGGTACTGGGTGACGTTGGTCATCTCCGGCCCGTCACCGAAGCGGAACCGGGAGAACTCCTCGCCGCCGACCCGGAAGTCGTTGCGGTGCTCGAACACCTCCCAGCCCTCCCCCTCGATGAACCAGCGCCGCTTGGTGGCGGTGTCGGCGTGGGCGAGGAACACCTTGGACGGGGCGTGCTTGTAGGTCCGCTCCACGGTAAAGCTGCCGTGGATCACCTTGGACGGTTCGGTCATGACGTCGGTCCTCATTTCTTCTTCTCCGATGGATCGGGATTGTCCTCGTCCAGCAGCTCGGCGAGACGGTCGTAGCGGCGCGCGACGAATCGCCGGCGTTCGGCGACCCAGTCGGCCAGGGCGTCGAGGCCTTCAGGGCGAATGCGGCATGTCCTCGTCCGCCCCACCTTCTCGGTGGCGACGAGGCCGGTCTCCTCCAGCAACTGGATGTGCTGGACCACCGCGGCCAGGCTGATCTGAAGCGGTCGGGCCAGTTCGCTGACCGACGCCGGCCCCTCGCTCAGCCGCTCCACGATGGCCCGCCGGGTGGGCTCGGCGAGGGCGCGGAGACTGGCGTCGACGGGTCGATACTCAAGCATGCACTTAAGTATCGAGGCCGCAGCCGTTGGTCAAGCGGCCACTTAAGGATTAGCCGGAGCCCTGCTCCTCGCCGGTGGCGCGTTCCACCGCGACCGATGCGGAGAAGCCGTGCAGCACAGTGGAGACGAGGATGGCGAAGGCGGTGATCGCCCACAGCTGGGCCTCGTTCACCAGGGCCATGTGGCTGCCGGCGTAGCTCAGGTAGTACACCGACCCGACGCCCCGGACCCCGTACGCGGCCACAACCAGCCGCTCGCGCTTGGGCATCTTCAGACCGGCCAGGCTGATCCAGCCGACCAGCGGCCGCACCACCAGGATGAGACCCAGAGCGATGGCGGCGCCCTGCAGGTCGAGATGGCTGAGCAGCGCCGGCATGGCCGCGCCCAGGCCGATCAGCAGCATGGCGGTCAGCGCATGCTCAATGGTCTCCGAGAAGTCGTGCAGCCGGACGTGGAATTCGTGGTCCGACTCGACCCGTCTCAGCGTGAGCCCCGAGACGAAGGCGGCGATGAAGCCGTAGCCCTCGGCGAGTTCGGTCAGGCCATAGGCCACGAATACGCCGGCCAGGGCGAAGACCCCGGCCTCGGTCTTGGCCAGGCAGTTCTCCTTGGGAAACTCGAACAGCACCTTGCCGAGCGCCCAGCCGACGGCGACGCCACCCAGGGCGCCCACCACGACCCTGTAGGCGACGTCCCGCCACGCCCACTCGGCGAACAGCTCCGGCGTCAGGGCGCTCGCCCCGGCGATAGCCAGGCTGAGATAGACGAAGGGGAAAGCCAGGCCGTCGTTCAGGCCCGCCTCAGTCGTCAGGGTGAAGCGCAGCGGGTGCTCGCCGCCCTCGGTGGGCCGGCCCACCTGCACGTCGCCGGCCAGGACCGGGTCGGTGGGCGAGAGCACCGACGCCAGCAGCAGCGCCCCGCCCAGCGTCATGCCGGCGACGCTCCACCCGAGCAGCGCCACCCCCAGTATGGTCAGGGGCATGGCGATCACCAGCAGCCGCGCGGTTGGCCGCCAACGGGCGAGGTTGGCCAGATTGTCGATCCGCAAGCCGACGCCGAACAGGCCGGCGATGACGCACAGCTCGCTGACCACCTCCCAAGGCTTGGGCGAGTCGATGGGGCTGATGGCCTCCGGCATTCCCGGAATCCAGCCGAAGATCAGCCAGCCCAGCCCGATCAGCAGGGCCGAGGCGGCGGGCTCGCGCCCGGAGACGAACCTCGGCAGCCAGTAGGCCAGGATGATCGCCACCCCGAGCGCGGCCAGCAGCACGTGGTAGCTGGAGAATTCAAACACAGGCGGCCTTTCGCGTCCGCGACGGTTACGCGCGGCGGGCCGTCCGGTTCAGCAGGAAAGGCCCTTTCGCAGGCCCTTTCGCCGGCCCGCGCGCCTCCCCAGATGGACTCCCTATGAGCGTCGCCTTCACCCGCGAAGAGGACTACGAGGCGCAGGCCGCCGACCTGCCCGACCGTCCGATCTCGCCGCATCCGAACCTGGTCACCGCCTCCGGCTTAGCCGCCATCGAGGCCGAGCTGGCCGCCGCCCGCGCCGCCTACGCGGCGGCGCAGGCCCTGGGCGACGTCAGCGCGGACCGCACGGCGATGGCCCGGGCCACGCGCGACCTGCGCTACTGGTCCGCCCGCCGCGCCTCCGCCCAGCTCACCGAGACGGCCAGCGAGGGCGAGGTCGTTCAGTTCGGCCGCACGGTGGAGTTCGAGCGGGAGGACGGCCGCCGTCAGGCTTTCCGCATCGTCGGCGAGGACGAGGCCGACCCCGCCAAGGGCAGCGTCTCCTACGTCTCGCCCCTGGCCCGCGCGCTCATGGGCAAGAGCGTCGGCGATGTCGCCCTGGTGAACGGCGCCGAGGTGGAGATCGTCGCCGTCCGCTGAGCGCGCTCAGTCGAAGATGTCGAAGATGCTGCGCTTCTTGTGGCCGTAGTGGCCGCGCTCGCCGCGCTCGCCCCATTCACCGCGCTCGCCGCGTTCGCCCCATTCGCCGCGCTCGCCGGGATGGCCGCCGACCGAGCCCGGGGGATAGCTGGCGGGACGGTA
>NZ_DATAGM010000270.1:0-3927 GCF_036263695.1 Phenylobacterium sp. | reverse complement strand
ACGGGCGGCCGATCCGCGCGATGTTCGACACCGGCGCCTTCCGCTCTGTGCTGCGGCGGTCGACGGCCGAGCGGCTCGGCTTCAAACCGGACGGGCCCGGGGTGGAGCATGCGGGCCTGAGCGCCGGCATCGGGCCGCGGGTGCTGGAGAACTGGATCGCTCCTTTCGCCGAGTTCCGGATCGGCGACGAGACCATCAAGAACACCCGGCTGCGGGTCGCCCCGATCGCGCTCAACGGGGCCGACATGCTGCTGGGCGCGGACTTCTTCCTGTCGCACCGGGTGCTGGTCTCCTCGAGCCAGGACAGGATCTACTTCACCTACAACGGCGGGCCGGTGTTCCGGCTGGAACCGTCGGCAGGCGCCGATGCGCCGCCGGCCGCGCCGCCTACACAGGCGGCCGCCGCCCCGGCCGACGAGCCCAAGGACGCCGACGGCTACCACCGCCGCGGCGCCGCCTCCCTGGCCAGGCGCGACCACGCCCGGGCGATCGCCGACTTCACCCGCGCCGCCGAGCTGGAGCCCCGGCGGCCGATACACCTGCGCCAGCGGGCCGAGGCGCACCTGGCCGGCGGCGATGCGGCGGCGGCGGGGCGCGACCTCGATGCGGCCCTGGCGCTGCAGGGCGACGACGTCGACGCGCGGCTGATGCGCGGCGAGCTGCGGCTGGCCGGCGGCGATGCGGACGGCGCGGCGGCGGACTTCGACCGCGCCGTCGCTGCGGCGGGCGGTCCGGCGCCCGGCGTCCGCACGCGGATCGCGCTGGCCTGGCTCGCCGCCGGCCGGGCGGAGCGGGCCATCGCCCAATACGACGCCATGCTCGCCTCGCAGCCGCCGGCAGGGGCGCGGGCCGCGGTGCTGGCCGCCCGCTGCCAGGCGCGCGCGCTGGCCAGGTCGGACCTGGCCCTGGCCATGTCCGACTGCGAAGCGGCGCTGAAGATCGCCTCCCGCGACCCTGGCGCCCTGGCCGCGCGCGGCCTGGTGCACCTGCGGGCCGGCCGGTCCGAGGCGGCGGAGGCGGACTTCGATGCGGCGCTGAAGCGCGCGCCCCGTCTTCCCCAGGCCCTCCTGGGCCGGGCCATGGTGCGCCGCAGCCAGGGCCGAAGCGCCGAGGCCGACGCCGACCTGAAGACGGCCGAGGCGGTCTGGCCGCAGATCGCCGCCATCGCCGCCCGCTACGACCTCGCGCCCCAGGCCGGAGGGCCCTAGGACGTCCTAGGGTTCGCAGGCCGTCCCGAAGATCCCCGGCTTGTCGGGGACGGTCCGTCGGCAGGGCTTTTCGCGGATCGCCTTCGCCCGAGCCTCGGCGCGCCGGCGCTCCGCCGCCGCCTCCAGCCTCTCCCGGCGAAACTCGGCGGCCCTGGTCTGGCGGTCGGCTTCCTTTTGCAAGCGCTCCAGCACCTTGGACGCGCGCGTCAGCGCATGGATGTGGGCGGCATGCGCCGGATCCTCGCCCAGCCGCGGACCGGTCCCGGCCCGGACGCCCAGCGCTTGCGCGATGATCCGCGCCGGGTCGGCGTCGCCATCGACGAAGGGCAGCCGCCGGAACTGCGGGTCGATGGTGTAGATGTGGCGCCCCTGCGGATAGCCGATCAGCAGCGGGACCGACAGCCGCGCGCCGCGCCGCTCGGTCTGCCGCGCGATCATCCGGCAGCGGTCGGTGCAGGCCCACACCTCCACGCGGCGTCGCTCGCTTGGCGGGCTTCCGCCAAAGCCCTCGAGCCGGATCACCGCCGAGAAGCGCGGGTTCTCCACCGTGCGCGACACGGCGCACCAGCCGGGATGGCTTTGCAGGCGGGATACTGACGCGTCCGGCCGGCGCTGCTCGCAGTAGGTGCTGGCGAAGCGCAGGCTCGCGTACGTCACCAACCCGTCGCGCCAGTCGGCGGCGCCTCGCCTGGGGCCTTGGATGTGCAGCAGGCGCTCGAACGTGCCCTCGCGCAGCAGCCGGACGCACTCAGCGCCGCAATCGCCGGCGACGAGGACGGGGCCGGCCGGCCGGAACGGCTCTGCGAGCATGACGTCGCCGCTACGGTCAATGGCGACGCTCGCCGCCTGAATCAGGTTCAGGCTCGTCGGGACGCCGACCGGCACGACCAGCGCGGCGGCGAGCCAGGCCGCCACCCAGCGGCGGCGGCGCGTCCTGCGCCAAGCGGTCAGCGGCCAGTCGATCAGCGGCAGGATCAGGAAAGCCCAGTGGACCACCATCAGCAGCAGCCCTGGGATCAGCAGCAGGTAGAGGCCAAGCGTGAAGGCCTCGGCGCTCATGGCGATCCAGTCGACCACGGCGAAGGCGGCGTAGAAGATCACCCGGTCGGCGATCGCGCCGCGGCGGCGTGCCGGGGCCATGGCCCCCGCGCTCAGGTCCTGCGTCATCCGCTCCCCCGGGACAGGAGGGATAACAGCGTGAGCTTAACGAACTGCGGCCGGGCGCAGCCCTACCGCAGCCCCGACCAGTCCGCGGCGACCAGCGCCCGGGTCAGGGCCTGGAGGTCGGCCTGCAGCTTGGCGAAGCCTGCGGTCGGCTCCAGCCGCGCCTCGTCCAGATAGAGGGCCCGGTTGATCTCGATCTGCAGGGCGTGGATGCGCCGGGCGGGGCGGCCGTAGTGCTCGGTGGTGTAGCCGCCGGCGTAGGGCGTGTTGCGCGCCACCCGGTAGCCCAGCGCCTCCAGCTCGGCCTCGACCTTGCCGGTCAGGCCGGCGGCGCAGGCCGCGCCGAACCGGTCGCCCAGAACCATGTCGCAGGGCCGCTCGCGACCGCCCTGGCGCGCCGCGGCGGCCGGCATGGAGTGCCAGTCGATCAGGATCGCCACGCCGTGGGCGGCGTGCGCCTCGGCCAGCAGCCGGGCGAGCTCCGCGTGGTAGGGCCGGTGCGCCCGCTCGATCCGCCCGCGCGCCTCGGCGAAGGTCAGCTTCCGGGCGTAGATCTCCTGGCCCTCGGAGACGATGCGGGCGATGGCCCCCAGCCCCGCCGCCACCCGCGCCGTGCGGGCGCGGGCGAAGTCCGGCAGCTCGTCGGCGAACATCGACGGGTCGAGCTCGAAGGGCTCGCGGTTGACGTCCATGTAGGCGCGGGCGAGCCGGGCGGTCAGCGTGGTGACGCCGAGCTCCGGCGCCCCGGCGATCAGCTCGTCGACGAAGGCGTCCTCGCTGCGCCGGATGGCCGTGGCGTCCAGCGCGGCGGCGGCCATCATCTCCTCCGGATAGTCGCGGCCCGAGTGGGGCGAGGCGAACACCAGCGGGGTGGGCGGCGGCTTGCCGGCGGGGGCCGCCCGGCGCAGCTCGAACGCCGGCTCCTGGTCCCCAAGGTCGGCTTCGGTGGTCATGCTCGGCGCGCCCGTCATCGGGGCCATATGACGTTGCGGCGCAGGGCCGGTCAAACCTCGATCTGGGGGCGAGTTCATCGCGAATTTACGAACCCCGTGCTAGGCTTCAGTCTTGCTACAACGCGGACCCAGCATGCCCCGGATCCTCCTGGCCGAAGACGATGATTCCCTGCGCGGGTTCCTGGCCCGGGCGCTGGAGCGCGCCGGCTACGAAGTCGTCTCCTGCGCCGATGGGGAGGAGGCCCAGGCCGTCCTCGACCAGGAGTGGGACCTGCTGCTGACCGACATCGTGATGCCCGGCGTCGACGGCATCGAGCTCGCCCGCCAGGCCGCCGCCCGCCACCCGGGGCTTAGGATCATGTTCATCACCGGCTTCGCCGCCGTGGCGCTGGCCGCCGGCGACCAGGCCCCTCCCGGCTCCAAGGTGCTCTCCAAGCCTATCCACCTGCGCGAGATCGTCTCCGAAGTGGAGCGGATGGTCGCCGCTTAAAGCCGAGCCGAACGGCTCGCTTGCGCCCGCGGGGGCGCCCCGTTATATCCCCGCTTCCCGAACCCCTTAGGGGGATACGACCCGGTCGGACGCGTAGCTCAGCGGGAGAGCA
>NZ_DATAGM010000269.1:0-18483 GCF_036263695.1 Phenylobacterium sp. | reverse complement strand
AGTTCCTGGACTATGTGCTCGAGCAGCTCGAGCCCTTGGGCGAGGTGAGCAGCCGGCGGATGTTCGGCGGCGCCGGCCTCTACCGCGACGGCTTGATCTTCGGATTGGTCTCGGGCGACGCGCTCTACTTCAAGACCGACGAGGCGAACCTGCCCGACTACGAGGCGGCGGCCTCGGAGCGGTTCGACCCCATGCCCGAGCGGCCGGCGAAGTTCAGCTACTTCTCCGTGCCGCCCGACGTGCTGGAGCAGCCGGACGAGCTGACGGTCTGGGCGCGCAAGGCCCTGGCCGCCTCCGCGCGCCGCCCGGTCAAGCGCGCGCGCCGGCCCCGATCGTGACGCCAGGCGGCGGGACCGACTCCTCGGGCACGAAGAAGTCGGGCATCAGCGGCCGGGATGGGTCCACCCGATAGGGCTCGAAGTCGCGCACGCCCTCGCCGTAGAGGAAGGTGTCGTCGATCAGGAAGTTGCCGCTGAACTCACGGGCCGGCTTGTTGAAGACGGCGTAGGCGGCGTCGGACATGATCTCCGGCTTGCGGCAGCCCTTCATCCCCTCTTCGCCGGAGAGGGCGAACTGAATCGCCGCCGTCGCTATGCCGGTGCGCGGCCACAGGGCGTTGAAGGCGATCCCGTCCTCGCGGAACTCCTCGGCCATCCCCAGCACGCACATGCTCATGCCGAACTTAGCCATGGAGTAGGCCACGTGCCCCCTAAACCAGCGCGGGCTCATGTCGAGCGGCGGGCTGATCATCAGCACGTGCGGATTAGCGGCCCGCTTGAGGTGCGGGATGCAGGCCTTGGAGGTCAGGTACGTCCCCCGCGCATTGACCCCGTTCATCAGGTCGTAGCGCTTCATCTCGGTCTGCAGGGTGCCGGTGAGCTGGATGGCCGAGGCGTTGTTCACGCAGATGTCGATGCCGCCGAACCGCTCGACGGCCTTGTCCACCGCCGACATCACGCTGGCCTCGTCGCGCACGTCGACGACCAGCGGCAGGGCCTGGCCGCCGGCCTTCTCGATCTCCTCGGCCGCCGTGTAGATGGTGCCGGGCAGGTGCTTGTGCGGCTCGGCGGTCTTGGCGGCGATCACGACGTTGGCGCCATCGCGGGCGGCGCGAAGACCGATGGCCAGGCCGATCCCGCGGCTCGCGCCGGTGATGAACAGGGTCTTGCCGGAAAGCGACATGGGGAGCTGCTCCTCTAGCCGAGCTTACTGAAGTCGGGCGCGCGCTTCTCGCGGAAGGCGGCGAAGGCTTCCTTGGCCTCGGCGGTCTTCAGCTGAGACGAGAAGTGCCGCCCCTCCTCGTCGATGCGGGCGGCGAGCCGGGCCGGATCGCGCATCAGCGCCTTGGTGATAGCCACCGCGCTTGGCGGGCGAGCGGCGACGGCCTCGGCGGCGGCCCTCGCCTTGGCGCGCAGCTGCGCCGTCGGGACCGCCTCGTTGGCGATGCCCCAGGCCACGGCTTTGGCCGCATCCACCGGCTCGCCGAGTACGAACATGGCGAAGGCGCGGGCGTGCCCGATCCGCTCCGGCAGCTGCAGGCTGGAGGCCGCCTCCGGCACCAGCGCCAGGTTCACGAACGGCGTGGTCAGCAGTGCGTCCTCGGAGACATAGACCAGGTCGCAGTGCAGCAGCATGGTGACGCCCACGCCCACGGCGCGGCCGTTCACGGCCGCCACGATCGGCGTCTTGGCCCTCGCCAGCGCGCTCAGCAGCGGGTTGCCGCCGCGCCGGGCGTCCTGCGCCGAGGCCTCACCGGCGTTCACCGCGGCGAAGTCGCCAAGATCGTTTCCGGCGGTGAACATGTCGCCGTTCGCCTGGATCAGGACGCAGCGGACGTCCTTGTCGAACTCCGCCCCGTCGATGCCGTCGGCCAGCGCCTGGTACATCTCACGGGTCAGGGCGTTCTTCTTCTCCGGCCGGTTCATCGTCAGCGTCAGCACCCCGGCGGATTTCTCGGCCAGGACGTGTTGCGCGGTCTGGACCAGGGTCTCGCTCATCGGCGCCTCCTCACATCTTACGACGTAAAGGCTAGGCTCCCGACGCCGCCGCGTCGATCCGATTTCCTCTAACAGCGGGATGCGAAAACAGGGGCTTGGCCGCTCTTGCGGTCAAGCCGCGCCACAGTTCGGCCTCTGTGACTTGTTCATCCTTGATTAACACGCTGTGGCGGCGTTTTAGTCGCCCGCAATGGAAACACCCCCCAGGAGAGTAATAAGCATCATGAAGCCCTTAAGGCTCGGGCTCATCGCCGCTGTCGCGATCGGCATGCTGGCGCCGGTCGCCGTCTATTCCCAGGCCAAGACCGCCGGCGTCGATGAGAAGGCCCGCACCCGCGGCATGGCCGAGGCTCCGGCCGTCGCCCAGGCCGCCGGCGTCACCTGTCAGGTCGCCGACGCCCGGTTCATCGGCGAAGTCGCCGACAAGAAGGCCAAGACCAAGAGCACCTACTACGAAGTGGACTGCTCCGAAGGCCTCGGCTTCGTGCTCCAGAGCACCGCCGGAGTGGCCAAGCCCTCGGCGTTCACCTGCATCGAGGCCAGCGCCCCGGCCGCGGACGGCAAGCCGAGCGCGCTCGCCTGCGCCCTTCCCGGCAACCAGAACAGCACCGCCGACGTCGCCGCCCTCGCCAAGAAGGCGGGCGTCGGCTGCGCTGTCGAGAAGGTCCGCGCGGTCGGCCAGACCACCGACAAGAGCCTCTTCGAAGTGCTCTGCCAGGGCGGCTCGGGCTACATCGTGACCGCCGCCAACCCGCCCATCGCAAGCGCCACGGCCGAGGCCGCGAGCTGCCTCCTCTACGATGAAGCCAACACCAACATCTCCTGCACCCTGGCCGACAAGGCCACCCGCCTGGCCATGGTCGACACCCTGGCCAAGCAGGCGGCGGCGAGCTGCGTCGTGAAGGATCGTCGCTTCGTGCTGATGACGAAGCAGAACGACGCCTACTTCGAAGTCTCCTGCCAGGACGGCAAGGGCTACATGATCAAGGCCGACGCGGCCGGCCGGGGCACGGGCATCGAGTGCGCCAAGGCCCAGCACGTCGGCGGCGGCTGCACCCTGACCGACGCCCGCGCGGCGGCCACCGAACAGGCCGGGCTCTACACCCGCCTGGCCAAGTCGGCCGGTCACAACTGTGAAGTGACCCAGTACGGCGCTCTGCCGTCGGGCGCCGGCAAGGACGTGGTCGAGCTGGTCTGCGCCAATGGTCCGGGCGGCATCGGCGTCTTCGAAGCCGGCGGCAAGGGCACCGTCTACAACTGCGCCCACGCCCTGGTGGCCGGCTACCGCTGCTCGCTCAACAAGGGCGACACCGGCGCCTCGGCGCTCACGGCGGACCTGAAGAAGCTCGGCAAGGGCTCCTGCGCGGTGAAGGACTCGCGCCTGGTGGGCAAGACCGCCAACGGCAGCGCCTACATCGAGGTGAACTGCTCGGACGGCCTGGCCGGCTACATGATCGAGTACGTCGCGGCCACCGTGACCCCGAAGGAAGCCATCGGCTGCGCCTTCGCGAAGGGCGTCGGCGGCGGCTGCAAGCTGCCGGGCAACACCTAGGACCTAGGCGCCCGACGAGACGTCAGAGGCCCGCGGGGACGTCCCCCGCGGGCCTTTTTCTTTGTCAGCCGATCGCCGCCTCGATGAACATCGGACCGCGCTGGGCCATGGCCCCGGCGAACACCTTCTCGAAGTCCTCGGCGGTCTCGCAGCGGACGGCGGGCAGGCCCATGCCCTTGGCCATCGACACCCAGTCGATCTTGGGGTCCCCCAGGTCCAGCAGCTTGGAAGCGGCCGGCCCGGCCTGGGTCCCGGCGCCGGTGCGCAGCAGCTCGATGTTGAGGATCCGGTAGACGTGGTTGGCGAAGACCACGACGGTCACGTCCAGGTTCTCGCGGGCGATCGTCCACAGGCCCTGGACCGTGTACATCGCCGCCCCGTCGCCGTTCAGCGACAACACCTTCCGGTCGGGCGCAGCCACCGCAGCGCCGATCGACAGCGGGATCGCCTGGCCGATGGCTCCGCCGGTCAGCGCCAGCACCTCGTGCGGCGCGGCCTTGGCGCAGGGCACGGCCACCCCGCCGCCGGAGGTCACCGAGTCGTCGCAGATGATCGCGCCTTCCGGCAGGTGGCGGGCGATGGCGATCCCCGCCGACTGCGGGGTCAGCGCGCCGGCCGGCGCGGCGTCCGGCTTCACCAGCGGCTGCACCGGACCTTGCTTGGGCGCGCCGAGCGCATCGGCGAGGGCGTTCATGGCCGCGACCGCATCCTCGGACCGGGCGGCGAGTTCCGTAGTCTGGCAGCCTTCGGGCACCAGGACGCTCGGCCGGCCCGGATAGGCGAAGAAGGCGACCGGCGTGACGGTGCCGACAAAGACCATCAGGTCCACGCCCTCGAGGTCCGCCAGGGCCGCTTCGCCGAAGTATTGCATCCGGCCGGGCTGGAAGTGGCCGGCGCCGCGCGGCTGGCGGGCGACGAAGGTGTCGGCCAGCACCCGGTAGCCGGCCGCCGCCAGCCGGCCCGCCGCGGCCATGCCCCCCGCCAGGCAGGCCTGGCCGCCGATCAGCAGCACCGGCTTCTTGGCCTCGCGCAGGGCGCGGGCGACCGCGTCGACCTTGTCTCCGGCCGGCTCGGCCCGGGTCGGCTTCTGGGCCCGCACGGGCTCGCTCTTGGTCTCCAGCCAGGCGCTGTCGGCCGGCAGGATCAGGCTGACCGGGCCGCCGGGCGGACCGTAGCTGGCCGCCACCGCCTCGGCCGCGACGCCGGCCACCGCATCCGGACTGTCGGCGCTCTTCAGCCAGATGGAGTTGGGGCTGGCCAGCGTCGGGATGTCGGAGTTCAGCGGCGCGTCGTACTGGCGGTGATAGGTGGCGTGGTCGCCGATGACGTTGACGATCGGGGTGAAAGCACGCCTCGCATTGTGCAGGTTGGCCACGCCGTTGCCGTAGCCGGGGCCCAGGTGCAGCAGGGTGCAGGCCGGCCGCTCGGCGATGCGGCCGAAGCCGTCGGCGGCGCCGGTCGCCACCCCCTCAAATAGGCAGAGCACCGGCCGCATGGCTGGCTGGCGGTCCAGGGCGCTGACGAACTGCATCTCGCTCGTGCCCGGGTTCGCGAAGCAGGCGGTGACCTCGTTGGCCAGGAGCGTCTCGATCAGGGCGTCGGCGCCGTTCATGTCAGAACACCATCACGTCTGGAGGGGCGGGGGCGGAATAGAGGCGCTCGACGTCCGCGGCCCTCAGCCGGCGGGCGAGGGCCTGGGCGATGTAGCCTTTGTCGGTGATCTCGCCGGCGCCGGCGTTGGGCGGGCTCGCCAGCACCAGGGCGCGCGCCACCTTGCCGCCGCCCTTGGCGGAGGCGTTGTAGCGGGCCAAGCCCTCCCGGGCCGCCGCCTCCACCTCGGCGCGGTCCAGCGTCGGGTTCGGGTAGAGCAGCAGGCCGACGGCGGCCTCGCCTTCGCCGCACACCACAGCGTCGGTCACCGCCCCGCCGATCGCGCCGACCGCAGCGATGCGAAGGTCGCCGACGGCGACGAAGGTGCCGCTGGCCAGCTTGAAGTTCTCGGAGATGCGGCCGTCGAAGACGAGGCCCTGCATCGGATCATCGGCGTCGACGAAGCGGGCGGCGTCGCCGAGGCGGTAGAAGCCCTCCTCGTCGAAGATCTCGCCGGCCAGATCCGCTCGACCGAGGTAGCCCGGGGCGACCTGCGGGCCCTTGACCCGGAACTCCATCTTGCCGGCGACCGGCGAGAGCTTCACCGCCGTGCCCGGCACCGGCAGGCCGATGAGGCCCATGCGGTCATTGGGCCAGTGGACATTGCAGGCGGTCGGCCCGGTTTCGGTCGCGCCGTAGCCGCTGGCGAAGCTGATCTTCTCGCCCACCGTGCGCACCGCCACCGCCTGGATGCGATCCGCCACCTCTTGGCCCAGGGCGGCGCCCCCATACTGCAGCACCCGCACGCGGGAGAAGAAGGTTCGGGCCAGCGCCTCGTCCTTCTCCAACTCGTCCACCAGCAGCATCCAGCCGGCGGGGACCATGTTGCAGTAGGTGGTGGCGACCTCCTTGAGGTTCCGCACCGTCTCGGCGAACCGGCCGGCGACCGGCTGGCCGGCGTCGATGTAGAGCGTCCCGCCCCGGTGCAGACCCATCTGCAGGATGGCGTTGGCGCCCAGGCTGTGGCTCCAGGGCGCGGAGTTGACCATCACCGGCGGTTCCGGGTCGTCGTAGCAGGCGGCGACCTGGGCCGCGGTCACGGCCAGCCGCCGCTGGGCGATGATGACCGCCTTGGGCAGGCCCGTGGAGCCGGAAGTCAGCAGGTATTTGGCGTGGTCGTCCGGGCGGGCGGTCGGCGCGGCGCGCGGCGCGTTCCACAGGCGCTCCAAGGGCGTGTCCCCTGCCCGCGCGTTCTTGCCCGCGATCACCGGCAGGCCCTGCAGGAAGTCCGCCTGCAGCGCGTCGCGGAACAGGGCCGCGTCTTCGGTGTAGACCGCCGCCGGCTTCAGCACCTGCGCCGCATGGGCCAGCCGCGACAGGTCCGCGCCCGGCAGCCCGTACTGCGGCGAGACCGGCGCGGCCGGCAGGCCCTGGCTCATGGCGGCGTACTTGATGAGCGCGTGATCGATCCCGTTGCGGGCGAGGATCAGCAGCGGGCCCTTGCCGACCACGTCGAGTTCGCGCACGCCGCCGGCCAGCGCCGCCACCCGCTCATTGGCTTCGCGGTACGAAACCTCGCGCCAGCCCTCGCCGGAGCGTTCGGCCAGCCAGGTGCGGTCGGGCGCCTCTCGGGCCCAGTGGGCCAGCGGCTCGACCGGCGTCTGGAACGTGTCGTCGAACGGGGTCGGATTGGTGAGGACGATCTCGCCGCCCGCGCGGCGGTCCACCTCCACCCTTCGGGGCGCGTAGCGGGGGTCGCGGAAAGGCGCGGTGGCGATGCGGAGCTCGGCGTCCATCGCCTCTGGGTTAGCCGCTGGCGGAGCCTTCGTCGAGATTCCTCAGCTGCCGCTGCAGCCACAGCCGCTCGGCCGGCGCGGGCGAAAGGGCCAGCGCCGCGCGCAGCGCGTGCGCCGCCTCGGACCTGCGCCCGGCCTTGGCGCAGAGGCCCGCGCGGGCCGCCTGGTACGGCAGCCAGCCTTCGACGCCGTCGATACCCTCCAAGGCCGCAAGCCCCTGTTCGGCGCCCCTCGCCTCGCCGATCGCCACCGCCCGGTTCACGGCCGTGACGGCGTGCGGCCGGACCAGCATCAGAACGTCGTAGAGCGCGGCGATGTCGGCCCAGGGCGTCGGCCGCCCCTCCAAGCGGGCGCAGTGGGAGGCGTGGATGGCGGCCAGCAGCTGACGGGGCCCGCTGCGGCGGAACTCCGCCGCCCGGTCCAGCAGGCGTACGCCCTCGCCGATCAGCTCGGCGCGCCAGAGCCCGACCTCCTGCCGGTCTGGCGGGACCATGGCGCCGGCGTCGTCCAGCCTCGCCGGCCGCCGCGCTTCGGCGAACCGCACCAGGGCGGCCAGACCCAGCGCCTCGGGCTCGTCGGCGACCAGCTCGGCCAGCAGGCCGGAGAGGCGCAGCACCTCCTCTGCGAAGCCGGAGGCCTCGCCGGCCAGCGCCGCGTCCTCGTAGGCCTGGGCGTAGGCGATCTCCAGCGTCGCCAGCACCGCCTCCAGCCGCTCGGGCCAGGCCTCTCGCCCGGGGACCTCGAACGGCACGCCGGCGGCGGCGATCTTCTTCTTGGCCCGGGTGATCCGCTGCAGCATGGCCGGCTCGGCGACGAAGAAGGCCCGGGCCAGTCGCTCGGTGGAGAGGCCGCAGACCACCTTCAGGGTCAGGGCGGCGCGGGCGTCCGGCGAAATCGCCGGGTGGCAGCAGACGAAGATCAGCCGCAGCCGCTCGTCGGGGATCGGCGTATCGGCGGCGATCAGCGCGTCCTCGGGCGTCGGCTCCGGCTCGGGCGTGTCGAGCACGGCCCGTTCGCGCACGGCCGCGCGGCGCTTCGCATCGATCGCCCGCCGCAGGGCCGCCCGCCAGAGCCAGGCGGCCGCGTCACGCGGCGGCTGGTTCGGCCAGGCGACCAGCGCCGCCGCGCAGGCCTCGGCGAAGGCGTCCTCAGCCGCGTCCAGGTCCCGCAGCCGCGCGGCCAGGGCGGCGACGACCCGCGGCCGGGCGGCCCAGATCTGCTGGCCGATCCGCTTCATCAGCCGTAGTTTGCGTGCGGCCTGACCTCGACCATGCCGCCTGGCGCCACCGGGATCTTCCGGGCCCAGTAGAGCGCCTCGTCGAGGTCCTTCACGTCCAGTTCGTAGTAGCCGCCCAGATGCTCGCGGGTCTCCGCGAACGGGCCGTCGTGCAGGCTCTGGGCGCCGTCCTTGCCAGTGCGGACGGTGGTGGCGGTGGACGAGGGCTCCAGCGGCGCGCCGCCCCAGGCGACGTTCTTGGCCCGCAGCTCCTCGCCGAGCTTCCGGTGCTTGGCGACCACCTCCATCAGCGCCTTCTGGCCCGCCTCGCCCTCGTAGGCGCCCTCCGGCTCATAGATCAGCAGCATATACTTCATCGTCTCTCCCCCTTCGGGCCCAAATGTTGCGCGACGCCGATGCGTGCGTCACCGGGGAGACGCGGGAGGGGCCGCAGATTCGACGGCTGACGCGATTTTCTTCGCGCAGGACACAACGCCGCCCCCCTTGAGAGGGCGGCGTCCTGTACGGGATGGCCGATGACGGGGCGCGACGAATCCAGATCCGAGGGCGAGGCCGGGAAGGGCCTGGCCGCGCGCCTGGCCGACCTGGCGCTCGACTTCACGCCCGGCGTGTTCGCCGTGCTGGCCTTCGCGGCAGGGGCGGTGATGCTGGCGGCCAGCGCGACCCCCGAGATCGGCGCGCGGCTGGAGCCGGCGGCCCGCTATGCGCCGGTGCTGGTCATCGAGCTCTCCCACTTCCTGGCCAGCGTCGTCGGCTTCCTGCTGATGGTGATCGCCAGCGGGCTGTGGCGCCGGCAGCGGGGCGCCTTCTGGATCGCCCTGACGCTGCTGGCCGGCGGGGCGGTGTTCTCGCTGCTGCGGCGGGCGCCGATCATCGAGCCGGCGCTGCTGATCGCGGTGGCGGCCATGCTGCTCCCCTGCCGCCGCGCCTTCCGCCGCCGCTCGCGCCTGACGGCAGGCGCCATCAGCCCGGTATGGCTGGCGGCCATCGTGGTCACAGTGGGCGCGGCGGCCTGGCTCGGCTTCTTCGCCTACCGGGACATTCCGTATACGGACGAGCTCTGGTGGACCTTCCTGCGGGACGCCGACGTGGCGCGCTTCCTGCGGGCCGAGGCCGCCCTGGCGCTGCTGACGCTGCTGCTGGGACTGAGCGTGTTGTTCAGCCGCCCCTCGGCCCGGGGGCGCGGCCGCGCCAGCCCGGAGGACATCGCGCGCGCCGCCACCATCCTGGAGACCGCGCAGGACGCCCCGACCAACGCCGCGCTCGCCCTGGTGGGCGACAAGGACCTGCTGTTCTCGCCCTCGGGCCGCAGCTTCCTGATGTTCCGCGTGCGCGGCGCCCACTTCGTCGCCCTGGAGTCGCCGGCAGGCGATCCGGCCGAGCGGCGCGACCTGCTGTGGGCCTTCCTTGAGCTCGCCGATCGCGAGGCCCGCGGGGCGGTGGTCTATGGGGCGGGCGACGACCTGCTGCCGGACCTGGCCGTCCTCGGAATGGCCGTCCGGAAGGTCGGCGAAGCCGCGACTGTCGACCTCTCCACCTTCAGCTTGACCGGCCGCGCCCGCCAGGACCTGCGCACCGCCCGCAACCGCGCCGAACGGGAGGGTCTCCGCTTCGAACTGCTGGCGCCCGGCTCAGCCGCCGCCCACGAGGCGGACCTGCGGCGCGTCTCCGACGCCTGGCTGGCGGGCCAGAAGGGCGGCGAGAAGGGCTTCAGCATGGGCCGGTTCGACCTCGCCTACCTGAACCGCACGCCGCTGGCTGTGGTGCGCGGGCCGGACGGGGCGGTCGCCTTCGCCAACCTGCTGGTGAACCGCGCCCGCAGCGAGGTGGGTGTCGACCTGATGCGCCACGTGGAGGTCGGCGGCTTCGTCATGGACTTCCTCTTCGCCGAGGCGATCCTCTGGGCCCAGCGGGAAGGCTATAGGACCTTCGACCTCGGCAAGACCCCGCTCGCCGGGCTCGACGACCACGACCTCGCCCCGCTGTTCATCCGCCTCGGCGACCTGGTCTTCGACGAGGGCGGCGCGCTCTACAGCTTCCAAGGCCTGCGCGCCTACAAGACCAAGTTCTCGCCCAGCTGGCGGCCCGTCTACATCGCCGCCACCCCCGGCGTCCCGATGGTCAGCGCCCTCCTCGACGTCGCCCTGCTGACCAGCGGCGGCTGGCGCGGGGTGCTGGGGCTGCGGGGACGGCCGAAGGGGTAAGCCGAGTTCCGATCAAGCGAACAGCGATGTCGCCTACATCGAGACGCAAACAAGCGGAGTTTGCGGGCATCTCAGAGGAATGAACACGGACGTTCAGCCTTAAGCCGTGGGCGGAGACGCGCCCGCGAAGGATATTCACGCTGCTTCGGCTCGCAACATCGCCTCATTCGCGATGTCGCAGGGCGTCGATGACGATCTGGAACGCCAGCAGGTTCTGTCGGCGGCTGGGGTAGTAGAGGAAGTACCCCTCGAACGCCGGCGACCAGTCGTCCAATGCTTGCTGGAGCGCGCCTGAGGCGATCTGCGTCTGCACGATGCTCTCGGGCACGTAGGCGATGCCGAAGCCGCTCACTGCTGCGTCGACCATGGCATAGGAGTTGTTGAACGTCAGCTGCCCGTCGACCCGCACGCGCAGCGCCTCGCCCTCTTTCTCGAACTCCCACGCGTACAGGCTGCCGGAAGTCTCATGCCGCATGTTGATGCAGCGGTGACGGACCAGGTCCCGCGGGTGCTCCGGCCGCCCGCGCTCGGCGAAGTAGTCCGGCGAGGCCACCGCCACGAGCCGCCAGTCCGGACCGATGCGGATGGCGATCATGTCCTTCTCGACGCTTTCGCCTAGCCGCACGCCTGCGTCGTAGCCCTCCTCGACGATGTTGCGGAAGGTGCTGTCCAGCGCCACCTCGACGTTGATATCCGGATACTCGCGGAGCACCGGCTTCAGCTTGGGCCACACCACCGTCTCAAGCGCGTGGTCGGACAGGGTCAGCCGGATTGAGCCTGACGGCTTGTCGCGCAGCGCCATCAACCCCGCGATCTCCGCCTCAATCTCGGCCATGCGCGGCGCGATTGTCTGCAACAGCCGCTCGCCGGCCGGTGTCGTGGCGACGTTGCGCGTGGTCCGCGTCAGAAGGCGGATGCCCATGCGCCCCTCCAGCTGCTTGATCGCATAGCTGAGGGTGGACTGAGCCACGCCGAGCCGCGCCGCCGCCTTGGTAAAGCTTCGCTCCTCGGCCACGGCCTGGAACCACGTGAGTTGGTTGAAGTCCGTCCGCTCCACGATGCCCTCCCGGCGGGAGATTGATAGCCTCAGTCGATTAGTTCATCCCGATTGGGACGGCTAATCGTTTCGGCCGCAGGCGCTACCTATTCGGCATGACACTCGCCGCAACAACGGCAGACAGCCCGGCGCAAGCCTCCGCCTCCTGGGGCGGCGTGCTCTCGATGGCGCTCTGCGTGGCCATGCTGATCGCCTCCGAATTCATGCCGGTGAGCCTGCTCACGCCGATGGCCGAAGGCCTGCGCGCCACGGAAGGCCAGACTGGCCAGGCGATCTCGATCAGCGGCCTCTTCGCGGTCGCCGCCAGCATGCTGGTCACCACACTCGCGGGCCGGCTGAACCGCAAATGGGTGCTGGTCGCACTGACCGCCCTGATGCTGCTGTCCCTGGTGCTGGTGGCCGCCGCCCCCAGCTTCGCAGTGCTCATGACGGGCCGCGCTGTGCTCGGCATCTGCATCGGCGGCTTCTGGGCGCTGGCCACCGCCGTCATCATGCGCCTGGTTCCGGCCGCCGATGTGCCGCGCGCTCTAGCGCTAATGTACGGCGGACAAGCCATCGCCGCAGCCTTCGCAGCGCCAATCGGCAGCTATCTCGCCGGCCTTTTCGGCTGGCGCGAGGTGTTCTGGGCGCTCACCCCGATCGTCGCCGCCAACCTCGTCTGGCATGTCGCGGCCTTACCCTCTCTGCCCGCCGCCAAGCGGCAGGACTTCGGGGTCATGCTCCGCCTGCTCAAGCGCCGGTCGTTCCTCCTGGGCCTTATCGCCTCGATGCTGTCGTGGGGCTCGGCCTTCACGATGTTCACCTACCTGCGCCCCTTCCTGGAGCGCGTGACCGGCGCCGATGTGACCACGCTCTCGGGGCTGCTGCTGGTGCTGGGTTGCGCAGGCTTCGTCGGCACCTGGGCGTCTGGCCGCTTCGTCAAGGGCAATGCGGCCCCGATCCTGAAGCTGCCGGCCCTCCTGATGGGCGGCTGCACCGTGGGCCTCCTGCTGCTGGGCGGCTCGCCTCTCGCGGCTGGCCTGCTCCTGACGCTCTGGGGCGCGATGAACACCGCCATGTCAGTGATCTGGATGACCTGGATGTCTCAGAACGCCGACGAAGCGCCGGAAGCGGGCGGCAGCCTGATGGTCGCCGCCATCCAGGCCTCGATCCTGCTGGGCGCCCTCGTCGGCGGTTGGCTGCTCGACGGCCTTTCGATCCAGGCGACCTTCATCGGCAGCGTGGTCCTGGCGGCCGCCGCGGTCCTGCTGATCGGCAACGGCCGCAAGCTCCTGAGCTCGCCTGAGCCCCCGCGCCCCTCACCCGAACCGGAGACCATAATGTCCGAGACCCTCCCCGACACCTCCACGTCCGCGGCGTCCGACATGGACCGCCGCCGCCTCGTGACCCTGGCCGGCGCGGGCGCCGTGGCCCTCGCCGCTCCGACCTTCCCCACCTCAGCAAAGGCTCAGACCATGCCCAACGCCTGGGACAAGACCTTCCCGAAGAGCGACAAGGTGGACCACCGCAAGGTAACGTTCACCAACCGCTTCGGCATCACCCTGGCCGGTGATCTCTACGCACCCAAAGGAGCGTCCGGCCGCCTGGCTGCGCTGGCGGTGAGCGGACCCTTCGGCGCCGTGAAAGAGCAGTCCTCGGGCCTCTACGCCCAGACGATGGCTGAACGCGGGTTCGTGGCCCTGGCCTTCGATCCGTCGTTCACCGGCGAGAGCAGCGGCCAACCCCGCAACATCGCTTCGCCCGACATCAACACTGAGGACTTCAGCGCGGCTGTCGATTTCCTGGGTCTCCTGCCCAACGTGGATCGCGAGCGCATCGGGATGCTGGGCATCTGCGGCTGGGGCGGCATGGCGCTCGGCGCCGCGGCCATCGACAAGCGCGTGAAGGCTGTCGCCGTCAGCACCATGTACGACATGACCCGCGTCATCTCTAAGGGCTACGACGACAGCCTCACCGCCGAGCAGCGAACCGCCAACCTCGAGCAGCTGGGGCGGCAACGCTGGAAAGACGCCGAGAAGGGCCGCCCGGCCTACGGGCCGGTGATGAACGAGCTGAAGGGCGGCGAGGCCAAGTTCCTGGTCGACTACCACGACTACTACCGGACGCCGCGCGGCTTCCATCCGCGCGCCGTGAACTCCAACGCCTCGTGGGCGATCACCAGCTCGCTGTCGTTCATGAAGGCGCCGCTGCTGGACAACATCGCCGAAATCGCGCCCCGCCCGCTTCTCATGGTCCACGGCGCCGAAGCCCACTCGCGGTACTTCAGCGAAACGGCCTATGCGGCGGCGGCCGAGCCCAAAGAGCTGCTGATCATCCCCCGCGCCAGCCACACCGATCTCTACGACCGGGTCGACGTGATCCCCTTCGACAAGCTGACCGACTTCTTCCGCCGCGGGTTGTCCGCGTGATCGCCAAAGCCTTGGCCCTAGTGGCGGTCTCAACCCTCCCCGTCCAGGCAGCGGAAAGGAGGCCCACCATGGAAATCACCCGCAAGGCCGACCTCGAAACGGTCGAGGGTCCCGCCGAATACTTCACCGGCCGCGTCACGATCACGGGCCAGTTCCAGCGCGAGGCCCCCTCACGCGTCGGCGGCGCCATCGTGCACTTCGAACCCGGCGCGCGAACCGCGTGGCACACCCACCCGCTCGGCCAGACCCTCATCGTCACCGAGGGTGTCGGCTGGACCCAGATCGAGGGCGGCCCGAAGCTCGAGTTCCAGGCCGGCGACATCATGTGGTGCCCGCCCGAGTACAAGCACTGGCACGGCGCCACGCCGCACCAGGCCATGACCCACATCGCCATCCAGGAGACTCAGAACGGCGCCCCCGTCACCTGGATGGAGCACGTCACGGACAAGCAGTACCTCGCCGGCACGTCAGCGCAGGAAGACGCGAACACTCATGACTGACAACATCGCCGGCAAGGCGATCGTCGTCACCGGCGCCTCCAGCGGCATGGGCGCGGCGGCCGCCCGTCACCTGGCCCGCAAGGGCGCCGCCCTCGTACTCGGCGCGCGCCGCAGTGATCGCATCGCAGCGCTCGCGGCCGAGATCAACCAGGCGGGTGGACGCGCCAAGCCCGTGACGACCGACGTCACCAAGGCGGAGGAGTTGCAACGGCTGGTCGACGCCGCCGTGGAGACCTACGGCCGGATCGACGTCCTCATCAACAACGCCGGCGTCATGCCTCTCTCGCCCCTACAGCGGCTGAAGATCGCCGAATGGGACCAGATGATCGATGTTAACCTGAAGGGCGTGCTCTACGGCGTCGCTGCGGCGCTGCCGTACATGATCAAGCAGAATTCCGGCCACATCATCAACTTGTCGTCGGTCGCCGGCCACAAGCTGTTCGGCGGATCGGCCGTCTACTCCGCGACCAAGTTCGCCGTGCGCGCGCTTTCCGAGGGACTGCGGCAGGAGATGGCGGCCTACAACATCCGGACCACGATCATCTCGCCTGGCGCGGTTAAGACCGAACTCCTCAACCACATCAGCGAGAGGGACGTTCAGCAGGCGAACCAGGACTATGTGGGAGAGGTCGGACTGCCTCCCGAGACCTTTGCCCGCCTGGTCGCCTTCGCCATCAACGAGCCGGACGATGTAGGGATCAACGAGATCCTCTTCCGGCCCACCGCCCAAGAGCTTTGAGGAGGATGAGGTGGCGCATAACGCCCGTCGCAATGATGCTCACGGCAAGCCTTATTCACGGCGCTTGCAGCGCCGAGCAGCGGATCGACAGCCTCTAGATCTGCGCTAACTGGCCAGTGTCTCCAGGAACCGCACCGGCTCGCCAAGATGCGGCGCCACCACCTCGTCGTCGCGCATGACGATCCGGCCGCGGACGATCGTCGCCATCGGCCACCCCTTGGCTTCGAAGCCGTCGAAGGGGGTCCAGCCGACGCGGGTGGCCATGGCGTCGTGGGTGATGGTGCGGCGGGCCTTGAGGTCGACGATGGTCAGGTCGGCGTCGTAGCCGACGGCGAGGCGGCCCTTGTCGGCCAGGCCGAAGATGCGGTTGGCGCCGTGGCTTGTCAGATCGACGAACCGCTCCAGCGTCAGCCGGCCCTCGGCCACGTGGGTCAGCATCACCGGGACCAGGGTCTGGACGCCCGGCATGCCGGACGGCGAGGCGGGATAGGGCCTCGCCTTCTCCTCGCGGGTGTGGGGGGCGTGGTCGGAGCCGATCACGTCAGCGACGCCGCTGGCGATCCCGGCCCACAGCCCCTCGCGGTGCTCAGGCCCGCGGATCGGCGGGTTCATCTGGGCGAAGCCCTTCAGCCGCTCGTAGGCCTCCGGCCCGGCCAGCGTCAGGTGCTGGGGCGTCACCTCCACCGAGGCCACGTCCTTATGCGCGGCGAGGAAGGCGATCTCCTCGCGGGTCGTCACGTGCAGCACGTGGATCCGCTTGCCCAGCCCCTGGGCGATGCGCACCAGCCGCTCGGTGGACTGGATGGCCGACTGCGCGTCGCGAACCTCGTAGTGGCTGGTCCAATCGCCGGTGCGGGCCAGCGGGCGCCGGTCCGCCAGGCGGTATTCGTCCTCGGAGTGGAAGGCGGCGCGGCGGCGCACGTGCTGCAGCACCTGCTCGACGCCCGCATCGTCCTGCACCAGCAGGGTGCCGGTGGAGGCGCCCATGAACACCTTCACGCCGCAGCAGCCGGGCAGCTGCTCCAGCTCGCCGAGGAAGGCGGCGTTCTCGTGGGTGCCGCCGATGTAGAAGGCGTGGTCGCAGTGCATGCGCCCTTTGGCCCTGGCCAGCTTGTCCTCCAGCGTCGACGGATCGGTGGTGTTGGGCTCGGTGTTCGGCATCTCGAACACCGCCACCACCCCGCCCAGCACCGCCGAGCGGCTGCCGGTCTCCAGGTCTTCCTTCCACTCCATGCCGGGCTCGCGGAAGTGGACCTGGGTGTCGATGACGCCGGGCAGGACGGTGAGGCCCGAGGCGTCGAACACCTCGGCCGCCGAGGCCTGGGCGAGGTCGCCGATGGCGGCGACCTTGCCTTTGCGCACACCGACGTCGGCTGGGCCGCGGCCGGCGTGGTTCACCACCTCGCCCCCACGGACGATCAGGTCGAAGGTCTCAGTCAAGGTCCGGCTCCGTTGACTCGAGCAGTTCGCGCGCCGCCAGGGTCACGGTGCGCACGCCCAGGTCCATCATGTGGCAGATCTCCTGGTTGAGGCTGGGGTCGACCCGGCGGATCTCCGCCAGCGCCCGCACGCCGCGCACCGCCCGGGCGTGCTCGCCCCACGGTCCATAGAGCTGTTCGTCCGAAGGCCCGAACAGGCCCAGCGTCGGCGCGCCGGCGGCGGCGGCCAGGTGCATCAGGCCAGAGTCGTTGCCGATGAACAGGCGCGCCCGCTTCAGGCAGGCGTAGGCGGTCAGCACGTCGACCTTGCCCACCAGGTCGATGAAGCGGTTCTTCAGCACCACGTGGCGCAGCGGGGCGACGATCTGGTGGTCGGCGCTGCCGCCGAGGATCATCAGGCGTCCGCCCTCCAACGGGCCGCCCTTGCCGAGCAGCTGGATGGCGGCCTGGGCGAACCGCTCGATCGGCCAGGTCTTGCCGACCCAGTTGGAGGCGGGCGCGAGCGCCAGGATCGGGCCGGCGCCGGCGGTCAGCTCGTCGGCGCGGGCCTCGGTCTCTGGCGAGGTGAAGAGGAAGGGCGCCGGAGGGTCGTCGTCCAGCTTCAGCACCCGGGCGGCCTCGATCACCTTGTGCACCGGCGGGCCGGCGTTCTTGCGGTGCACCGCCCGGCGCTTGGTCGACAGGAATCGGTTGATGGCCGAGCCGCGCAGGTCGACCACCAGGCCCCACTTGCGATGCCGCACCTGGCTCCACAGGCCCAGCCAGTGGCCGCCGCCCTTGTGCTTGTCGAAGACGATCACCTCGTCCAGGTGCGGGACCTCGGCGAACAGCGGGGCCGCGTCGGGGCCGGCGACGATGGTGAAGCGGGCCTGGGGGATTTCGTCGAGCAGCTTCTTGATGAGGCCCGAGGACAGCACCGCATCGCCGATGCGGGTGGCGGTGATGAACAGAATCGGAAACGAGCCGCGCGCCATCCCGCTTGTATAGGGCGGGCTCGGCTGGCGCTCCACCGACTCCGCGCTTAAGTCTCGGGCCATGGCGAACAATCCCCCCATCGCGGTACTGACCACTCGGGCTCTGGTCGCCGTTTCCGGCCCCGACTGGCGTCACTTCCTGCAAGGACTGCTCACCCAGGATGTCGAAACTCTGGCGGCGGGCGAGCTTCGTTTCGCCGCCCTGCTGACGCCGCAGGGCCGGCTGCTCTACGACATGTTCGTCGCCGGCCGCGAAGACGGCTGCTGGCTGGACGTGGAGGCGGCCAAGCGCGAGGCCATCATCCAGCGGCTGTCGCTCTACCGCCTGCGCGCCAAGGTCGAGATCGCGGCGGACGAGACGCCGGTCTCCGTGCTGTTCGGCGCCGAGAGCGCGGGGCCCGGCTGGTTCCCCGATCCGCGCCTCCCCGCGCTCGGCTGGCGCGGCTACGGCGCGGCCCCGCCCCCGGGCGCCGGGGGCGCAACGGAAGCCGACTACGACGCCCACCGCCTGGCGCTCGGCGTGCCCGGCCCCGCCGACTGGGGCTCGGAGACCACCTACCCTATAGAGGCCGACTTCGACCTGCTGGACGGCGTCGACTTCAAAAAGGGCTGCTTCATCGGCCAGGAGACCACCTCGCGGATGAAGCGCCGCGGCCAGATCAAGACGCGGATGCTGCCGGTGACGTTCGATGGCCCGGCACCTGCGCCCGGCGCCGAGATCCTCGCCGGAACCCTGCGGGCGGGCGAGGTCCTCTCCGGCCAGGACGGCCGCGCCATGGCCATCGTGCGCCTGGACCGCGCGCTCGGCGCGGAGCTGACGGTGGAGGGCCGGCCGGTGCGCGTCGAGACGCCGGCGTGGATGGCGCCGGCGCTCACCGAGAGCGCCTGAATCCTCAAAGACCTCTCCCCCCGCTCGCGGGCGGGGAGAGGTTTAGAGCGTGAAGAACTCCCTCAACGCCGCCAGCGTCTCCGCCGGCTTCTCCTCGGGGA
>NZ_DATAGM010000268.1:0-6722 GCF_036263695.1 Phenylobacterium sp. | reverse complement strand
TGGCGTCCATCAGTCGATCGTCGACGCTGGCGCTCTCCAGGTCGGCTACGAACTGGCGCAGGGTCATGTGCTCGACCACCGCTTCGTCCAGGTCGCGCCGGTCGACGCCGGCCTGGCGCAGGGCGGGGTAGAACAGCTCCTCCTCGATCTGGGCGTGGATGGTCAGCGACAGGCATAGCCGCTCGACGATCGAAACCTTGTCCAGCAGGCTCGTGCAGGCCTCGTATTCGGCGATCAGCCGGTCCACCTCGCGGTGGTCGTCGGCGAGCAGTTCGAGCGCGTCCCTGGCCGGCGCGTCCGCAGGGCCGGCGGCCGCGAAGCTTCGGGGCTCCGGACTGGCCGTGGATGGATTCTGCGAATTAGCGGTCGACATGGGGTCTTGCGGGCGGAACTCGGCCACGGGGCGCCTCCGATCTATGCCGAAGTAACAAGCTTGGCGGCGTCTCGTTCCGGAGGGGCGGTAGGCGCGCCGTCAGCCCTCGCCGGCGAGGAGTTCGGCGGCGTTGGCCAACCTGCGGGGAAGCTTCTCGACAACGTCGCCTTCGAGCCGCGCGACCATGGCCTCTGCGCCGGCCTGCAGCTCCCTCACACGCTCGAGGAAAAGCTGACGGCGCTTCACTCCGACCGGGCGGAAGCCGAGGTTCCGGGGGGAGGCGAAAGTCAGGCCGGCCGTCACACCGGGATGGTCCGGGCTGGCGGGCAGCCTCGCAAGCGCGCTGCCGGCGGCGCCGCAAGCCTCCATCAGCTCGACGCAGGCCTTCATCAGCCGCGCCTGGTCGGCTCGGTCTTCGCAGGCGAAGGTCTGACTGAGGACCTGAAGCATAAAGCCGTAAAGCGCGTTGCCCAGGTCGAGAAGGCCGGCGGCCGGCTCGGCCGTCACCCATACACGGGCCAGGCCGGCGGCAGGCTTCCGCATCACCGGGTCTTCGGCCGCCGGCCAGGCCGGCTCGAAATCGGGGTCGGCCGCCGAGAGGCTGAGCCACTCCTCGCGGAGCGCGCAGAAGCGGTCGAAGTGACTTTCGAGATCGGCGGTCTGCCCGCTCGACCCCTCCCCTTCTTCCTTGATCCAGTGAATCGCCTCGAGCGCCGAGGCCAGGCTGGTGAGGCGACCCACGTTCGGCAGCGCCGCGATCTCGGCGTCGAGTTGTCCAGATCCGGTCGGATCGATCAGCTGCGCCTCGCCGATGCGGTGCGCGATGCGCTCCAGGCCCTCAGCGATGGAGTCGTACAGTTCGCCGATTGTGTCGTAGTCCTCGGCGGACGGGGTGAGCCTGCCGCCCGACGGGGTCCGGGGGGCCTCCACAGGCTCGAACCCGGGCGCGTCCGCGAGGCGGTGGTGGCCTGCACGTTCCAGGAAGATGAAGTGGTCGAGCGTGGCGCGGCTGAACGGCGTGAGGCGAACGACAATGCCGGCTGGGTGATAACCGGGCGCAAGCGGCAGGTTGGGCCGATCCAGATGAGGTGCGCCGCCGACCGCGAGCAGCAGGTTGTTGACGGTCGCCAGGTGGGCCATTTCCTCCAGTGCGACGCCGAGGATCACCTTGCGCCAACGCTCCACTGCGGCCCCCTGCAGCTTGGTCAGGCCGGCCTCACCTGCCCGCTTCATGCTGAAGGCCGCGTAGAGGTAGGAGCAGAGCAGGTTGTGCTCGATCTGAGCAGCCTCGGTGAGGACGTGGATGAGTTGTTCGCGTGTCTCGATCATGCCGGCCTGACGCTACGTGCCGGAGCCAAACGGCCACGTTCGTCTTTGGGTCCAGCAGCAGCCGACTTGGGGCTCAGCCGCTCACAGCTTAAGTAAGGACCTATGGCTAAGACCGACCGCTTCTTCTCCATCCACCGCCAGGGCTTCGTGCGGACGGCCGCCTGTACGCCCAGGGTTACGGTCGCCGACCCCAAGGCCAACGCCGACGAGACCTTGGCCCTGGCCCGCGAGGGGCATGAGAAGGGCGTCGACCTGATGCTGTTCCCGGAGCTCAGCATCAGCGCCTACGCCATCGACGACCTGCACCTGCAGGACGCCCTGCTGAACGACGTCGAGACCGCGGTCGCCACGCTGATCGAGGCGAGCCGCAAGCTGGCCCCGGTGCTGGTGGTCGGCGTACCGGTGCGGCGCAACGGGCGGCTCTACAACTGCGCCGCCGTCATCTCCCGCGGGCGGCTGCTGGGCGTCGTGCCCAAGTCCTTCCTGCCCAACTACCGCGAGTACTACGAGAAGCGCTGGTTCGCCTCGGGCATCGGGCTGAGGGGGCTGGACGTCGCCTTCGCCGGCCAGACCGCGCCGTTCGGCGTCGACCTCATCTTCGAGGCCGAGGACCTGCCCGACTTCGTCTTCCACGCGGAGATCTGCGAGGACTTCTGGTTCGCCGCCCCGCCGTCGATCGGCGGCGCCCTGGCCGGCGCGCTGATCCTTTTGAACCTGTCGGCCTCTAACGTGCTGGTCGGCAAGGCCGAGGAGCGGGCGATGCTCTGCGCCAGCCAATCGATGCGCTGCCAGGCCGCCTATGTCTTCGCCGCCGCGGGGCCGGGCGAAAGCACCACGGACCTGGCCTGGGACGGCCAGGCGATGATCTACGAGCTCGGCGGCCTGCTGGTGGCCTCCGAGCGGTTTCCGGCGAAGAGCCAGATGGTGCTCGCCGACATCGACGTGGAGCGGCTGCGGCTCGACCGCATGCGCACCATGACCTTCAACGACGCGGCGGTGGCCGCCGGGCACCCGGAGTTCGAGTTCCGCCGGGTGCGGTTCGCGCACCAGCCGAGCTTCGCCGATGTCGGGCTGATCCGGCCGAACGACCGCTTCCCCTTCGTGCCGAACGACCCGGCCCGCCTGGACCAGGACTGCTACGAGGCCTTCAACATCCAGGTGCAGGGGCTGATTAAGCGGCTGCAGTCGACCAACGGCGAGCGGATCGTCATCGGCGTCTCCGGCGGCCTCGACTCCACCCACGCCCTGATCGTGGCCTGCAAGGCCTTTGATGCGCTCGGCCTGCCGCGCGCCGGCATCCAGGCCTTCACCATGCCGGGCTTCGCCACCAGCGAGGGCACCAAGTCAAACGCCTGGGCGCTGATGCGCGCGCTGGGCGTCACGGCCGAGGAGATCGACATCCGTCCGGCCGCCCGGCAGATGCTGACCGACATGGGCCACCCCTTCGCCAAGGGCGAGCCGGTCTATGACGTGACGTTCGAGAACGTGCAGGCGGGGCTGCGCACCGACTACCTGTTCCGCCTGGCCAACCAGCGGCGCGCCTTCGTGCTCGGCACCGGAGACCTATCGGAGCTGGCGCTCGGCTGGTGCACCTACGGCGTCGGCGACCAGATGAGCCACTACAACGTCAACGGCTCGGTGGCGAAGACGCTGATCCAGCACCTGATCCGCTGGGTCGCCAAGACCGGCCAGTTCGACGCGGCGGCCTCGCAGGTTCTGCTGTCGGTGCTGGACACCGAAATCTCGCCCGAGCTGGTGCCGGCCGAGCCGGGCGCCAAGATCCAGAGCACCCAGGCCATCGTCGGCCCCTACGAGCTGCAGGACTTCAACCTCTTCCACCTGACCCGCTATGGCCTCAGGCCCTCGAAGATCGCGTTTCTCGCCTGGCACGCCTGGCGCGACCGCCTGGCCGGCGAGTGGCCCGCCCACTATCCAGACGACACCCGCAACGAATACGACCTGGCGACCATCAAGAGCTGGATGCGGGTGTTCCTGCAGCGCTTCTTCACCCAGCAGTTCAAGCGCTCGGCCATGCCGAATGGGCCGAAGGTGGTGTCGGGCGGCAATCTCTCGCCCCGCGGCGACTGGCGCCAGCCCTCGGATACGTCCGGCCGGCTGTGGCTCGAGGAGCTGGAGACGAACGTCCCGGCCTAGCCGTCCACGACCCGCTGCAGGGTCTCGGCGAGGCGGTCGCGGAACAGGGCCATCTCGGCTTCCGAGAAGCCGAACCCCTCATCCATGAAGCGGGTCAGGGTGACGCCCTTCATGATGGCGGCGATCATCGTCGCCTTAATTTTCGCCTCCGGCCCGCCGAGCCACTCGACCAGCGGGGCGTAGAAGTTGGACCGGCTCGAGTTGCGGATCGCCTCGGCGGCGGCCTGTGACGACAGCGAGCGCAGGATGATGATCAGGCAGTCGAGCTTGCTGTCGTCCGGCGGGGCGCAAACCAGCAGGTCGGCCACCCGTTCGCCGAAGCCCTCCCGCGGGCCGGAGAACAGCTCCATCGGCGGCCCGCCGGTCTGCAGCACCTCCAGGAGCAGCTCTTCCTTCGAGCCGAAGTAGCGGGAGACCAGGGCCGCATCAACGCCGGCGCAGGCGGCGATCTCTCGCAGGCTGGCGGCGTCGTAGCCCTCCTCGCGCAGACGCACCCTCGCGCAGTCGAGGATCGCCTGGCGGGTCACCATGGCGTTGCGCGCGCGCAGTACGCTGGGCGGGATCATGTGGCTTTTTTCCGGTTTTGGCGGGTAGCCGACTTGCGCGCGCTACCCGGCGTCACCTTATACAAGTCATCGCTCGTTGACTTGGCTCCTGTCCTCCCCCGGAGCCTAGGGGATAATCCATGCTGTACAAGCTCGCGCCGGTTGCGGCGGCGGGTGCGGCCGCGATCCTGCTCGCATCCTGCAACGCCCAGGGCCAGGACGCTCCGGCCCCTCCCCCGCCTCAGGTCTCAGTCGCCGTTCCGCTGCAGCAGACGGTCGTCGAGTGGCAGGAATTCCCCGGCCGCTTCGACGCGCCCCAGCACGTGGAGGTGCGCGCCCGCGCCGGCGGCTTCCTGCAGGCCGCCCACTTCACGGAAGGCAGCTTCGTCAAGAAGGGCCAGCTGCTCTTCACCCTCGATCCCCGCCCCGCCCAGGCCCAGCTCGCCGCCGCCCGGGCCCAGGCCGACCTCGCCCGCCGCGAGCTCAGCCGCGCCGAGGCCCTGCTGAAGGCCCAGGCGATCAGCCAGGAGGAATACGAGAACCGCCGGGCCGCCTTCGCCGTCGCCGAGGCGGCGGTGCGCTCGCGCGCCTTGGACCTGGAGTTCACCCGCGTCACCGCACCGGTGTCGGGCGTGGTCTCGGACCGTCGGGTGGACCCCGGCAACGTCGTCGCCGGCGGCTCATCGCAGGCGGACGTGCTGACCACCGTCGTCTCGGTATCGCCCATCCACTTCGTCTTCGACGCCTCCGAGGGCCAGCTGCTGGAGCGGCTGCGCCGCGGCGCCGGCCAGGGCCGTGTGCAGATCCGGCTGCAGGACGAAACCGAGCACCGCTGGGTGGGCCGCATCGACTTCCTGGACAACGCCGTCGACGGCCGCTCGGGCGCCGTGCGCATGCGCGCCGTCGTCGAAAACCCCGGCGGCTTCCTCCGCCCCGGCATGTTCGGCCGGGCCCGGGTGGAGAGCGGCGCCGCCTATTCGGCCCTGCTGGTGCCGGACACCGCCGTGGTGACCGACGGCGCGCGCCGCGCGGTTCACGTGGTGGCGCCCGACGGCTCCACCAGCCTGCGGCCGGTCACGCTCGGGCCGCTGCAGGGCGGCCTGCGGATCATCCGCGCTGGCCTGAAACCGACCGACCGCGTCGTGGTCGGCGGGGTCCAGCGGATCATGCCGGGCCAGAAGGTTCAGGTGCGGACCACCAAGCTGACGCCGACCTCCGCCCCGGCCGCCGCCGCGCGCGCCGCGCCGCCGCCGGCCGCCGCCATCGCAACCCCCGTCGCAGGGGCCTGACATGCGCTTTTCGCGGTTCTTCATCGACCGGCCGATCTTCGCGGCCGTGATCTCTATCGTCATCACGCTGGTCGGCGCCTTCGCCTTCCGCGTCCTGCCGCTCGCTCAGTATCCCGACATCGCCCCGCCGACGATCGCCATCACCGCGGTCTACCCCGGCGCCTCCGCCGAGACGGTGGCCGAGACGGTCGCCGCCCCCATCGAGCAGGAGATCAACGGGGTCGAGGGCATGCTCTACATGACCTCCTCCTCGACTGCCGACGGCATGGCCCAGATCCTGGTCACCTTCCGCCAAGGCACCGATCTCGATAAGGCCCAGGTACTGGTCCAGAACCGCGTGTCGGTGGCCGAACCGCGCCTGCCCGAGCAGGTGCGCCAGGTGGGCGTGACGGTGAACAAGCAGCTCACCGGCTTCCTGATGGTCGTGGCGTTGTCGGCCAAGACGCCGGACGCCGACCTCGAGCACATCGGCAACTACGCCTACACCACCCTGCGCGACCGGATGCTGCGGGTGCCCGGAGTCGGCGGGGTGCAGCTCTTCAGCGGCATCTACTCCATGCGGGTGTGGATCGACCCGGCCCGGGCCGCCGCGCGCGGGCTGACCGCCGAGGACATCATCCAGGCCCTGCGGCGGCAGAACGTGCAGGCCGCAGGCGGCATGATCGGCCAGTCGCCGAACGATGCGAACAGCCCCGCGCACCAGCTCCCGGTGCAGGTCGAGGGCCGCCTCTCCAGTCCCGAGGAATTCGGCGACATCGTCGTGCGCACCGACGCCGACGGGCGGGTGACCCACCTGCGCGACGTCGCCCGGGTGGAGCTGGGCTCGCAGGACTACAACATGCGGGCCTTCTTCGACGGCGAGCCGGGCGTGGCCATGGCCATCCTGCAGCAGCCGGGCTCCAACGCCCTGGCCACCGCCGACGCGGTCATGAAGGTGCTGGAGGAGTCGGAGGCGGACGTGCCGTCCGACGCCCGCATCCGGGTGCCCTACAATCCCACCGAGTTCGTCCAGGCCTCGGTCGACGAGGTGCA
>NZ_DATAGM010000267.1:0-3534 GCF_036263695.1 Phenylobacterium sp. | reverse complement strand
CCTCGCAGGGCGGGAGGGCTCCTGGCCGTACGAGCTCTCCGGCGGCGAGCAGCAGCGGGTGGCGCTGGCCCGCTCGCTGGTGCGCGATCCCGAGCTGCTGCTGGCGGACGAGCCGTTCGGGGCGCTGGACGCCCTGACGCGGATCCGGATGCACGCGCTGCTGAAGGAGCTGTCGGCGCGCCACAACCCGGCCGTCCTGCTGGTGACGCACGACGTGGAGGAGGCCATCGCGCTCGCCGACCGCGTGGTCGTGCTGGACGCCGGCAAGGTCGCGGCCGACGTGCCGGTGGGACCAGCCGCCCGCCAGCGGCCAGAGCAGGTGCGCCTGCTCAAGCGGCGCCTGCTCTCCTTGCTTGGCGTGGACGCCGGGGCGGAGGCGGTGTGATGGGCAGCGTCGTTCCGCTGCATCCGAGGGCGCCCGCGCCGCCCCCGCTGGACCAGCTCTTTCGCGCGGCTGCGCCGGTCCGCTTCTCCGCCCGCCCCGTCCCGAGAGCGACTCTCGACGAGCTTTTCGCCCTTGTGAGCCTTGGCCCCAGCGGCGCCGAAGGGTCGGCCGCGAGGTACGTTTTCATCGTCAGCCCAGCCGCGCGGGCGAGGCTCTCGCGCCTGCTCCCCGAGGCCGCGCGGGGCAGCGTGGAGGCCGCCCCCGCCTGCGCGTTGGTCGGCTATGACGACGGCTTCGCCGAACTGTTGATGGGCCGCTCGGCGCCCGCGCCCCATTGGCGGCAATCGCGCCTGCAGCTCGTCCGCGAGACGGCTGCGCGCAATCGCGCTCTGCAGGGGGCCTGGCTGATCATCGCCGCGCGCACGCTCGGTCTCGAAGCGGCGCCCCTCGCCGAGTTCGACGGGGCGGCGGTGACGAAGGAGTTCCTCGGGGACGTGGCCACGGCGCAGTTCCTCTGCGTGCTGGGCTATCCCGAAGCGCCCTAGCCGCGCCCGGCCGGCCAATCGATGCGCTGGACCATCTCCGTCTCGCGCATGCGGTCCCAGACGAGGACCCGGCCGTCGGGCTCGTCCGTCTCCACGACCCGAAGGCCACGGTAGGTGGAGCGGAGCGACCAGTCAGCGGGGTCGGCGGCTCTGCGGAGCTGGCGGTACTGCGGGTGGGAGAGTTCGAGGACGCGGGGCTCGCCGAGCCGGTGGGCGACCAGGATCGCGAAGTTGACCGCTTGGGTGACGGCGTCGGTGTTCATGGGCCACCTGGGCCTTGGCTGTCGTTAGCTGAAGCGTCGCGCTTTTGTGCAGCAGCGTCAATGCTTTGCACCTCCAACCGCCGTCACCCCGGACGGCCCGCAGGGCCGATCCGGGACCCAGAAGCTGCGCTGGCGGCCCTGGGTCCCGGTTTTCCGCTACGCTGCGGCAGGGATGACAGTGAGGATCACGCCGCCCGGTGCAGCCTCTGGGGCCTGGGCAGGTCCCACCGGTCGGCGTTCATCACCTTGGTCCAGGCGCTGATGAAGTCGTTCACGAACTTCTCGCCCGCATCGTCCGAGGCGTAGACCTCGGCCAGGGCTCGCAGCTGCGAGTTGGCGCCGAACACCAGGTCGGTGCGGGTGGCCGTCCACTTCTCCTGGTCGCTCTTGCGGCAGGTGCCGACGAAAACCTCGTCGCCACGGTCGTCCACCTGTTTCCAGGCCGTGCCCATGTCGAGCAGGTTGACGAAGAAGTCGTTGGTCAGCTGGCCAGGCCGGTCGGTGAACACCCCGTGCCTCGAGCCGCCGTGGTTGGCGCCCAGAACGCGCAGGCCGCCGACCAGCACGGTCATTTCCGGCGCGGTCAGCTGCAGGAGCTGGGCCCGGTCGATCATCAGCTCCTCGGTGGGCACGCTGAAGCGGACCTGCAGGTAGTTGCGGAAGCCGTCGGCCTTCGGCTCCAACACCTCGAAGCTCTCGGCGTCGGTCTGTTCGGCCGAGGCGTCCATGCGGCCGGGCATGAACGGGACCTCGACGTTGCGGCCGGCGTCGCGGGCGGCCTTCTCCACCGCCGCCACCCCGCCCAGCACGATCAGGTCGGCCAGTGAGACCTTCTTGCCGCCGGACGCGGAGGCGTCGAAGTCGGCCTTGATCCGCTCCAGCACCGAGAGAACGCGGGCCAGCTTCTCCGGCTCGTTGACCTCCCAGTTCCGCTGCGGGTCCAGCCGGATGCGCGCGCCGTTAGCGCCGCCCCGGTGGTCCGAGTAGCGGTAGGTGGAGGCCGAGGCCCAGGCGGTGCGGACCAGGTCGGCGACCGACAGGCCGCTCGCCAGCAGCTTGCCCTTCAGCGCCTGGATGTCGGCCGCATCCACCAGCGGATGGTCGACCGGCGGGATCGGGTCCTGCCAGATCAGGTCCTCGGCCGGCACCTCGGGCCCGAGGTAACGGGACTTGGGTCCCATGTCGCGGTGGCAGAGCTTGAACCAGGCCCTGGCGAAGGCGTCGCCGAACGCGGCCGGATCGTTGCGGAACCGCTCGCAGATCTCCCGGTACTTCGGGTCCATCTTGAAGGCCATGTCGGCGGTGGTCATCATCGTCGGCACGCGCCGCTCCGGGCTGTGCGCGCCCGGCGCCAGGTCTTCCGGCTTCGGATTGATGGGCTGCCACTGCTTGGCCCCGGCCGGGCTGCGCACCAGCTCGTATTCGTAGTCGAGCAGCATGTGGAAGAAGCTCATGTCCCACTTGATGGGCGTGGGCGTCCAGGCGCCTTCGATGCCGCTGGTGATGGTGTGGTCGCCGATCCCGCTCTCGTGGCCGCTTTGCCAGCCAAGGCCCTGCTGGGCGATGTCCGCCCCCTCGGGCTCGGCCCCGACCTTGGAGGCGTCGCCGGCGCCGTGGCCCTTGCCGAAGGTGTGCCCGCCGGCGGTCAGGGCGACGGTCTCCTCGTCGTTCATGCCCATCCGCGAGAAGGTGGTGCGGATGTCCCGGGCCGACTTCAGCGGGTCCGGATTGCCGCCGGGACCTTCCGGGTTGACGTAGATCAGGCCCATCTGGACCGCAGCGAGCGGGTTCTCCAGGGCCCGGCCCGACTCCTCGTCGATGCGGGTCTGGTTGCCCTCGTGGCCGACCCACTGCTCCTCGGTGCCCCAGTAGATGTCCTTCAGGGGCTCCCAGACGTCCTTGCGGCCGCCGCCGAAGCCGAACACCGGCGCGCCCATGGACTCGAAAGCCACGTTGCCGGCCATGATCATCAGGTCGGCCCAGGAGAGCTTGCGGCCGTACTTCTTCTTGATCGGCCACAGAAGCCGGCGCGCCTTGTCGAGGTTGGCGTTGTCCGGCCAGCTGTTGAGCGGGGCGAAGCGTTGTCCGCCGGACGAGGCGCCGCCGCGGCCGTCGCCGGTGCGGTAGGTGCCGGCGCTGTGCCAGGCCATGCGGATGAAGAAGGGGCCGTAGTGGCCGTAGTCGGCCGGCCACCAGGGCTGGCTGTCGGTCATCAGCGCGGTCAGGTCACGCTTCACCGCCGCGTAGTCGAGGGTTTGGAACTCGGCGGCGTAGTCGAAGTCCTCGCCCATGGGGTCGCCGTGGGCGCCGTGCTGGTGAAGGATCTCCAGCGCGAGCTGGT
>NZ_DATAGM010000266.1:0-3739 GCF_036263695.1 Phenylobacterium sp. | reverse complement strand
CCCGTCGATGGTGGCGATGGCCAGGGTGCGGGCCCCGGCCGGCCCGCCCAGCAGCGCCAGCCGCTTGCCGTCGGGGGAGATGTCCACGCTCTCCACAGCCGGCAGGCGCGCAAAGGCGGCCAGCGGCGGCGGCTCCTTCGCGCTGGCGGCGGACGTCGAAACGGCCAGTACGGCGACGCCCGCCGCGAACCTCAGATACGCCATACGAACTCCCCCACGATAGCGTCACCGTAGTCAGGAGGTGGCTCGCGGGCAAGTTGCACCGGCGCTGCGGCGGGCGCGGGCCGTTAGTCCGTGTCGATGTGCTTCTTGAAGGCCGGGACCACCGCTTCCCAAACATCGATGGCGTTGCCGACCGCCTCGGTGGTGGCCCCGACCTCGAAATCGACGTCGTACTCCACGAACGGGTCCATCTCGTCGTCCAGGTAGGCCCGGCCGAACCGCCGCTCGCGGTTCCACGTGTTGATCCGGCTCAGGGTCAAGCCGTCCTTCACGTCGAAGGCGGTGGCGAACTGGATTGCGGCGCAGCGGCCCGCCTCGCAATCGTAGAACAGCACCCGGAAATTGGAGCCATCCAGGGCGCTAGTGATCATCGGATCGCCCACCCGGTCGCGGCCGATTTCGGCCTTGTAGCCCTGGGCCTGCAGGGCCCGCGCGACCTCCTGGACCGTCACCCCACCTTCCGGAATCGGGGCCGTGGCCGCCGAACAGGCCACCGCCAACGCCGCCGCGCCCGCGGCCATCGCCAATCTCATTTTCTCGCCCCCGCTCCCACGCCGACAATTCGGCGTCAGCCTATGTCTACGGATTCACGTGCTTCTTGAAGTTCGGGATCACCCATGCCCAGACGTCGATGGGGTTGCCGATCGCTTCGGTGGTGCCGCCCCGCTCCAGGTCGACGTCGTATTCCACATACGGATAGCTCTCGCCACGTTCCCGGCGTTGGGAAACGCGGTCGCGAACGAGATGGCCGCGCAGCGGCCCCCCTTGCAGGTGTAGAACAGCACCCGGAACGGCGCGCCGTCGAGGGCGCTGGAGATCATCGGATCGCCCTGCGAATCCGTCTCGACCTTCGCCTGCAGCCCCTTGGCCTGCAGGGCTTGGGCCACCTCCTGCGCGGTCACCCCGCCGGTCGGCAGCGGCCCGGCCCACGCCGCGCCCGCCATGCACCACGCCGCGGCGGCCGCCATCACCTTCATCGTCATCGTTCGGCCCCGTCAGGAATCGGGCGCAGAAACTCGCCTGGCGCGCGAGAGTTCGCCGGCCCCCGCGCGAAAGACAAAACGGCCCGGGATCGCTCCCGGGCCGCTCTGTTCTTCAGTTCCGAGCCGAGGCTCAGACGTTCGCCTTCTCGGCGTCCGCATCGATGGCGATCTCGGTCGGCAGCGGCTCCATCGCCTCTTCGCGGGAGGCGGTGAGGGCCTCGTCGCGCTTGGCGGCGATACGCTGCATGGTCCTCAGGTAGGCGCCCGTGCCGGCCGGGATGAGACGGCCGACGATGACGTTTTCCTTCAGGCCTTCCAGGGTGTCGATCTTGCCCTGCACCGAAGCCTCGGTGAGGACGCGGGTCGTCTCCTGGAACGAGGCCGCCGAGATGAAGCTGCGGGTCTGCAGCGACGCCTTGGTGATCCCCAGCAGCACCGGCTGGATGAGCGCCGGACGGCCGCCGCGGGCTTCGGCCTTGGCGTTCTCTTCCTCGACCTCGAGCTTGTCCAGGTGGTCGCCCTTGAGCAGGCCGGTGTCGCCCGGCTCGAGGATCTCCACCTTCTGCAGCATCTGCCGCACGATGGTCTCGATGTGCTTGTCGTTGATGGGCACGCCCTGGAGCCGGTAGACCTCCTGGATCTCGTTGACCAGGAAGTCGGCCAGCGCCTCGATCCCCTGGATCCGCAGGATGTCGTGCGGGTCCGGGTTGCCGTCGATGAGGTACTCACCCTTGCGGATGATGTCCCCGTCGTGGACGGCGATGTGCTTGCCCTTCGGGATCAGGAACTCGACCGCCTCACCGCCGTCTTCCGGAGTGATCTTGATGCGGCGCTTGTTCTTGTAGTCCCGACCGAACTCGACCCGGCCGTCCATCTCCGCGATCACCGCGCAGTCCTTCGGCCGGCGGGCCTCGAACAGCTCGGCCACCCGCGGCAGACCGCCGGTGATGTCCCGCGTCTTGGCGCTTTCGGTCGGCAGTCGGGCAAGCACGTCGCCCGGCTTCACCTCGTCGCCGTCGCCGACCGAGAGGATGGCCCCCACCGGCAGCAGGGAGCGGGCCTCGCCGCCGTTCGCCAGGCGCTTGTAGGCGCCGTCCGCGTCGAGCACCGCCATGGCCGGACGCAGGTCCGTGCCCTTGGTCGAAGCGCGCCAGTCGATGACCACGCGGTTGGAGATGCCGGTGGCTTCGTCGGCTTCCTCGCGGACCGAGACGTTCTCCATCAGGTCCTCGAACCGCACCCGGCCGCCCACTTCCGTGATGATCGGGGTGGTGTACGGATCCCAGTCGGCCAGACGCTGGCCGCGCTTGACCGTGTCGCCGTCCTTCACCTTCAGGCGCGCCCCGTAAGGCGGCTTGTAGGATTCGCGGTCCTTGCCATCGACCTGGACCGTGACCTGCAGGTTACGGCTCATGACGATCAGCTCGCCGTCGGCGGCCTGGACGGTGTTGCCGCCGCTGATCCGCACGACGCCGTTGTTGGCGCTCTCGAAGAACGACTGCTCGGCCACCTGGGCGGTGCCGCCGATGTGGAAGGTCCGCATCGTCAGCTGGGTGCCCGGCTCGCCGATCGACTGGGCGGCGATGACGCCCACGGCCTCGCCGATATTCACCGGCGTGCCGCGCGCCAGGTCGCGGCCGTAGCAGGCGCCGCAGACGCCGGCCTTGGTCTCGCAGGTCAGCACCGAGCGCACCTTCACCGATTGCACGCCCGCCGCCTCGATGACGTCGACCATGTTCTCGTCGAGGTAGGCGTCGGCCGGCACGATGACCTCGCCGGTGCCGGGGTCCTTGATGTCCTCGGCCGCGAAGCGGCCCAGCACGCGGGTGCCCAGCGAGACCAGCACGTCGCCGCCTTCGACGACGGCGCGCAGGGTGATGCCCCGGGTGGTGCCGCAGTCTTCCTCGGTGATGATGCAGTCCTGCGCCACGTCGACCAGACGGCGGGTAAGGTAACCCGAGTTGGCCGTCTTCAGCGCCGTGTCGGCCAGGCCCTTACGGGCGCCGTGGGTGGAGTTGAAGTACTCCTGGACGGTCAGGCCTTCCTTAAAGTTCGAGATGATCGGCGTCTCGATGATCTCGCCGGAGGGCTTGGCCATCAGGCCGCGCATCCCGCCGAGCTGCTTCATCTGGGCCTGCGAGCCCCGGGCGCCGGAGTTGGCCATCATGAAGATCGAGTTGATCTCCTGCTGGCGGCCGTCGACCACCGGAGCCGAGGAGATCTCGGCCATCATCTCGTCGGCGACCCGGTCCGTGGACTTGGCCCAGGCGTCGACGACCTTGTTGTACTTCTCGCCCTTAGTGATCAGGCCGTCCGCGTACTGCTGCTCGTACTCCTCCACCAGCTTGCGGGTCTCGTCGACGATCTCCTTCTTGCGGGCCGGGATGACGATGTCGTCCTTGCCGAAGGAGATCCCCGCCTTGGCCGCCTCGCGGAAGCCCAGGCCCATGATCTGGTCGGCGAAGATGACCGTCGCCTTCTGACCGCAGTGCCGGTAGACGACGTCGATCAGGTTGCCGATCTCCTTCTTGGTC
>NZ_DATAGM010000265.1:0-6564 GCF_036263695.1 Phenylobacterium sp. | reverse complement strand
TAGGGCCGCCGCCAACGACCACGAAGGTGGTCAGGCGCTCACGTTCGTGAGGATCGGCGGCAAGCTCCGCCCGTTCGAACGCGGTAAGGATGCGGCGGCGGATTTCGGTAGCGTCTTCGATCCGCTTCAGCCCAGGCGCGTTCGGCGCCCACTCCTCATGGCCGAAGTAGGCGTGAGTGGCGCCGGTCGCGAGCACCAGCACGTCGTAGGGGAAGTCTGCTTCGTTGGTTCTCACGAGCCGCTGAGTGACATCGACCCCGGTCGCCTGCGCCATCACCACCCGCACGTTAGGCTGCCGGGATAAGATGCCTCTGATGGGCCACGCCACATCGGCCGGGCTGAGGGTTGCAGTCGCTACCTGATAAAGCAGGGGTTGGAAGCAGTGATGGTTCTGTCGATCAATCACGGTGATCTGGACAGGGGCGCGATGAAGCGCCTTCGCCGTCTCCAGTCCGCCGAAGCCGCCGCCGACGATCACCACGCGCATGGGGTCCGACATCACCTGCTCTAGCTGCTGCGGCTCGAGGACTTGGCGGTCAGGCGGCGAGACTTGCCGTCTTCTGCCGGCGGTGTGCGATAGCCACTGCTGCCGCGGCTGTTACAATCGTAAGGAACGCGATGGCGCCCCAGGGCGGAGGCGACTTCCCAGCAGCCCGCGTGGCCGGGTCCTCTCCCAGCCGCATCCCGGGAAGCTGCTCGACGACGCGGGCGGCTCGCGCCAACCCGGCGCTCACGGCCTTGAGCGGCTGAGCGACGCGGTCGCCGCGGCGATGAATGAGGCCGTCGACGCTGTCACGGGAGCGGTCCAGAATCGAGAGAGGCAGCGCCGCCAGCACGTTGCCGGGAGGCCTACGCGACACCACAGGGTGCGGGCGGGTGGGCGCGATTCTGCGCACGGCTTCCCAAGCGATGCCTAAGCGCCGAAGCTTCGGCTGCGTCAGCTGCATCTGTAAGCGGGGCAGGAGTTCGTCTTCTTCGTCCCGGACGTCTTGACGGAGCAGGTCGACGAACTGCTGCAAGACCTGCTGTCGGTTAGATGAGTAAGCGTCGCGCCGCTCCAGTTCGCTGGCTAGCGCATTTATCTCCTGGTGCTCCAGCTCCACCCGCAATGTGAGCTGCTGACCATCGGGCGCCAGCCGCCGGATGACTGGCCAAAGAACCGACTCCTCGGCGAAGGCGTGGGGGAACACGAGGCGATAGATCTCACGCAGCACCGGCTGCTGATCCCCGGGCGCAAGGTTTCCGAGCCGCTGCAGCAGATTGTCCAGACGGACATGATCGCGCTTCTGCCGGGCGAGGACGCTAGTGTGTCCGCCCAGTTCCGGCGTCGTCTGCTTGGCCAAGGATTTCATGGTGATGCTCCGACCGAGGGCCGATCAACTATGATCTCGCCCTGGCGCTCACCAACTCCGACGAACGCGGGAATGTTCAGAACTGTCTTTTGTCTAGCCGCAACTGCCTTGACCTGACGAGCCGCTGGGCTGTCCGCCAAGAAATTGCGACGAGACTTACGTGCTTAAGTGCGTTGCCGCCCGGAGCAGGGCTTCTCTTGCACCTGCTGAACCTGCCGAATGAAGGGCGTTCCCATGAAGACGATCCACGTTAAGCCGCTCCCCGGAGGGTGGATCGTAGACGACGAGCTGTCTCGCGGTCCTCTCGTCTTCCTCTCGGGCGGCGCAGCAGAACGAAAGGCGCGAGAGCTTGCGCTGCTTCACGCGCGATACGGACATCAAGCGCACGTTCTCGTTCACGATCGTGTCGGCGTGGTGGTGGGGTCCATTGTGGTCGGACCCGGCTGAAAGCCGCGCGCGACCCTGGCTGCGAACGTGCGGAAGCTGTCGAAAGCTGACCGCGGCGCTTCCCGGCAGGACCTACCTCGCCGAAGACTCCTGACTCGACGTCACACCGGCTGGGGCATGTCGGCGTACTGGCCGCCGCGGCGATAGCGGTAGAGGTAGGTGGGGATCACCGACTCCACCGTCGTCGGCACAATTCCAAGCTCGGCGAGCCCCGGCGCGCCGGGCGAGACGACGTTGTCGGCCTTCAGCAGCGTGACCTGGTCGGAAGTGATCGGCGGCGGGAACGGCGTCATGGCGATCACGTCGCCGACCGATCCCAGCGCGCCGGCCGCGGAGAACGGGATCGGCAGCAGCAGCCTGCGGCGGTGGATCTCCTTCAGCAGCAGCTCCATCAGCTCACGGAAGGTGAACACGCCCGGCCCGCCGAACTCGTATGTGCGGCCGGCTGCCTCGGCGCGGACCACCGTCTCGGCGATCGCCCGGCCCACATCGCCGACGAACACCGGCTGGAAGCGGGTCTTGCCCCCGCCGATCAGCGGCAGGGCGGGCGAGATGGTCGCCATGGCCGCGAAACGGTTGAAGAAGTCGTCCTCGGGGCCGAACACGATGGACGGCCGGATCACCACGGCGTCGGCGAAGCTCTCGCGCACGGCGGCCTCACCCTCGGCCTTGGTGCGGGCGTACCTGGACGGCGAGCCGGCGTCGGCGCCAAGTGCGGAGACTTGCACGAAGCGGGTCGCGCCGGCCGCCCGGGCCGCTTCGGCGGCGTTGCGCGCCCCCACCACGTGCACCGACTGGAACTTCTGCGGCCCGTGCTCGTAGGCCACCGCCACCAGGTTCACGCAGGCCGCCGCGCCCTCCATGGCCCGGGCCAGCGATTCCGGATTGCGGACGTTGGTCTGGACGATCTCGATCTGCCCGACATCGCCGTGCATGCGCTGGTCCAGGGCCAGGTGCGGACGGCGTACGGCCACGCGGACCCTCAGCCCCTGGCGGGCCAGCGCCCGGACCACCTGACTGCCGATGAAGCCGGAGCCGCCGACGACGGTGACCAGATCCTGCATGGCGTTCCCAAAACTCTTTGAAAGAGCGACACCCGTGTCGCGCCCGCCCGATAGACGATGCGGCCTTGCGCCGCAATGCGGCGGGCCGTCCGACGCGACGCCGTTGACGCGTCGGCGTTGACGCGTCGGGGCCGGCGCCCTAAGTAGCCGCCTCCCGATCCGACGGACCGGGCCCAGGTGGCGGAATTGGTAGACGCGCTGGTTTCAGGTACCAGTGGTTAATAGCCGTGGAGGTTCGAGTCCTCTCCTGGGCACCACCCCCGAAGACGCTTCGGGGGCGGCAAAGTCGGAGCGAAGCTTAAGAGCGTGGCCAATTTCCTGCACGACGGAGACCTGCCCGAGGGCGCGCTTTCGGGCGCGGCCGCCGTCGCTGTCGATTCCGAGACCATGGGGCTTAGGCTCGGCCGCGACCCGCTCTGCGTGGTGCAGCTCTCGGCCGGCGACGGCGATGCGCACATTGTCCAGCTGCGCCGCCCGGACTACGACGCCCCGAACCTGAAGCGGCTGCTGACCGATCCTTCCGTGCTGAAGATCTTCCACTTCGGCCGGTTCGATATCGCCATGTTCCACCTTCACCTGAAGGTGGTCACCGCGCCGGTCTACTGCACCAAGATCGCCTCCAAGCTCGCCCGCACCTACACCGACCGTCATGGCCTAAAGGACGTGGTCAGGGAGTTGGTGGGGGTCGACCTCTCCAAGGCCCAGCAGAGCTCCGACTGGGGCTCGACGGATTTGTCCGCCGACCAGCTGGCCTATGCGGCCTGCGATGTGCTGCATCTGCATGCGGTGCGCGAGCGGCTCGACCAGATGCTGGCGCGCGAGGGCCGCGACGGCCTGGCCAGGGCCGCCTTCGAATTCCTGCCCCATCGCGCCCTGCTGGACGTGGCGGGCTGGGAAGACGTCGACATCTTCGCGCACAGTTAGCGACCATGAGCGCGGTCGCCCATCCCGCCGCTGGGCCGAGCCGCCGGCCGGACTTCCTGCGCTGGCGGCGGCGCTCGCGGCTGGTGCGGGTGCTGCGCATCGCTCTGCCGCTGGCCATCAGCCTCATCTTCGCCACGCTGGTCGGTTTTGTGGTCCATGGGACGATCACTGGCGGGCCTGCCCAGTCGGATGCGGCGGATATGCCGATCCGTCTGGTCAACTTCAGGCTGGTCGGCCGGGACGACAGGGGCAGGGCCTTCGTGCTGACCGCCGACTCCGCCACGCGCGACAGGCAGGACTACCAGCGCGTCCTCCTGGTGAACCCCTCGCTGCTGATCGATTCCGAGAGCCCGCGCCCGACCCGGCTGTCGTCGAAGACGGGCGTGATGCACGAGGGCACCGGCAGGCTCAACCTGGACGGCGGGGTGCAGCTGAACGGGACCGACCTGTCGGTCGCCACGGCCTCGTCGGTCTACGACACCGCCACGGGCGTGCTGCAGGGCCAGGGGGACATCGCGGGAAGAACGCCGCTTGGCGAGGTGAACGCGAAGTCCTATGGCGTCTACGACGAGGGCGAACGACTGGTCTTCCGCGGGAATGTGCGCGGCAGGATCGAATCGAAATAGGCGGGGCTAGGCTTCAGCGATGAATTTCTTCCGGAAACTGAACTTTATGGCGATCGCCGCCGCGGCGCTGCTCGCCGGCCCGGCCGCGGCCCAGCTGGCTCAGAACTCCGACGCGCCGGTGGACCTGACCGCCGACGAGCTGGAGGTGCTCAACACCCAGTGCCTGTCGATCTGGCGCGGCTCGGCCGAGGCCCTGCAGGACAATTCTCGCCTTCGCGCCGACGTGCTGAAGACCTTCTTCCAGACGACCGGCGCCACCCGGGCCGGGTCGGCGTCCACCACCAACTGTGGCGCCCTGGATCGCATCGAGGCCGAGGGCAACGTGTTCTACGTAACGCCCGAGCAGCGGGTGCGCGGCCGCCACGCCCTCTATGAGGCGGCCAGCGAGACCATCACCATCACCGGCGACGTGGTCGCCGCCCAGGGCCAGAACGTGCTGCGCGGCGAGCGGCTGGTGATCAACGTGAAGACCGGCCAGGCCCAGATGCACACCAATGTGAAGGGCCGGGGAAAGCCAGGCCGGGTGCGCGGCGTCTTCTATCCCGACCAGCAGCAGGCCCAACGGCGGTAAGGCGGGCGAGCGGTTGAAACAGGAGACCTTCCCCACCGTGCCGGGCCTGGCGGCCGCCGGGCTCGTGGTCGACAACATCGGCAAGTCCTTCAAGGGCCGGCCGGTGGTGAAGGGCGTGTCTCTGCGGCTGGCCCGCGGCGAGGTGGCCGGCCTGCTCGGCCCCAACGGCGCCGGCAAGACCACCTGCTTCTACATGATCACCGGCCTGATCCCGGCCGACTACGGGGCCATCTACCTGGACGGCGAGAACATCACCGGCCAGCCGATGTACCAGCGCGCCCGCATGGGCCTGGGCTATCTGCCTCAGGAGACCTCGATCTTCCGCGGCATGACCGTCGAGCAGAACGTCATGGCGGTGGTGGAGCTGCGCGAGCGCAACCAGACCCGGGCCCGCGAGACGGTCACCGCCCTCTTGGAAGAGCTGCACATCGAGCACCTGCGCGGCGCCCCGGCGGTGTCGCTGTCGGGCGGCGAGCGGCGGCGGGTGGAGATCGCCCGCGCCCTGGCCAGCGAGCCCTCCTTCATGCTGCTCGACGAGCCCTTCGCGGGAATCGACCCGCTGGCCATCGCCGACATCCGCGAGGTGATCACCTATCTGAAGGGCCGCGGCATCGGCATTCTGATCACCGACCACAATGTCCGCGAGACGCTGGACATCATCGACCGCGCCTCGATCATCCACGCGGGCGAGGTGCTGTTCGAAGGCGCCCCCCACGAGATCGTCGACGACCCCGAAGTGCGCCGCGTCTACTTGGGTGAACGGTTCAGCTAGGAGGTCCGCTCGAGATCATGGCGCGGCCCGCCCCGGCAGTACAAATCGAATTGTGAATACGAGCCTCGCGCCGACCGGCAGGGGATCGCCGTTCTTCAGAACGGGCCGGGCGTTGAACAACTCGCGCATCCGGACAGCGGCATCCCCGAAGCCCTCGCCTGCAGGTGTCTCGGAAACCGCCCTGCAATCTTCCAGCACGCCCCCTTCGGCGATGCGGCAGTCGATCGTGGCGGAGCCTGTCACGCCACGACGCTGGGCGTCGCGCGGGTAATACTGGAGAACCCGGCGCACGATTTTCTCGGGACGCGCCCAGACGACCTGCGCCGGATCAACATATCCGGCAGCCAGCGCTGCTGCGCTCACAAGGCTGATAATCATCCGGCCGCCTCCTGCCCCGCGCCCCCGGCCCCGATCCTGGCGATCTTAACCAATCGGTGGGGAACGACCCCTAGTCTGCACGCAAGATTTGGGCCAGCAAGGGGAGCAGGCTTTGGCGCTCAGCGCGCGTCTCGAGGTCCGGCAGGGACAGGGGCTGGTCATCACGCCCCAGCTGCAGCAGGCGATCAAGCTGCTGCAGCTCTCCAACCTCGAGCTGGAGGCCTATGTAGAGGCCGAGCTGGAGCGCAATCCGCTGCTTCAGCGCGACGAGCGCGACGACGAGCCCCAGCGCGGCGAGACCGAGGCGGCCGAGGAGCGGATCGACCCGGAGGCCGTGAGCGACGCCACCGCGGCCGCCGACCTGGACGCCAGCCACGACGAGGCCTCGCCCGGCGAGCGGGCCACCGGCGATTCGCCCGAGGCCGCCGAC
>NZ_DATAGM010000264.1:0-16084 GCF_036263695.1 Phenylobacterium sp. | reverse complement strand
CTGGCGGTGGCGGTCGACGCCAACGTGCTGATTTACGAGCGGATGCGGGACGAAGTACGGACGGGCCGGTCGGTGATCACCGCCATGGACGCGGGCTTCGCGCGGGCCATGACCACCATCCTGGACGCCAACATCACAACTCTGCTGGCGGCTCTCATCATGTTCGCCCTGGGGTCCGGGGCGGTGAAGGGGTTCGCCGTGACCCTGTCGATCGGGGTGGTCACCTCGGTGTTCACCGCCGTCTACGTCACCCAGGTCCTGCTCGCCTTGTGGTTCCGGTCCGTCCGGCCCAAGACGCTGCCGATCGTTTAGGAGCCCTGATCCGCCATGTGGCCTCTGATCAAGCTTCTCCCGGCCAAGACCAACTTCCGGTTCGTCGCCTTCTCCAAAATCGCGGCGGTGCTCTCCATCGTCGGCTTGATCGGCTCCCTGCTGCTCGCGGCCCTGCCGTTTGAGCCGCCCTGCGGCGGCCTGAACTGCGGCATCGACTTCAAGGGCGGCACGGTCCTGGAGTTCTCCACCGCGCCCAAGCCCGTTGACCTCGGCCTCGTCCGCCAGACGCTGGCCGGCAAGGGACTGGGCGACGTGCAGGTGCAGGAGTTCGGCTCCCCCACCTCGGCCGTCGTCCGCTTCGAGAACCCTGAGGGCGTGACGCCGGACGCCGCCGTCGCCGCCGTGCGCGCCGACCTGACGCGGGCCCTGGGCGACGTCACCTTCCAGCGCGGCGACAGCATCGGGGCCAAGGTCTCCGGCGAGCTTTTCCAGGCCGGCATGATGGCGCTCGGCCTCGCGATCGTGCTGATGCTGATCTACATCTGGTTCCGGTTCGAGCTGCAGTTCGGCCTCGGCGCGGTCGTAGGCCTGTTCCACGACGTTATCCTGACCTTCGGCCTGATCGCCCTGCTGGACCTGGAGTTCAGCCTGACCAGCATCGCCGCCATCCTGACCATAATCGGCTATTCGATGAACGACACCGTCGTCGTGTTCGACCGGTTCCGGGAGAACCTGCGCAAGTACAAGCGGATGCCGCTCGCCGAAATCATCGACCTGTCGATCAACGAGACCCTGTCGCGCACCGTGATCACCGGCTCGACCGGCATCCTGGCGCTGCTCGGCCTGGCGATCTTCGGCGGGCCGACCCTGTTCGCCTTCTCGATCATCATGATCTTCGGGATCATCATCGGCACCTATTCGTCGATCTACGTCGCCGCTCCGGTGATCCTGCTGTGGGGCGTGAAGCGCGGCGAGGAAGAGGCCGAGCCGATCCGGCCGGCCAGCGCCCGGCCTTAGGCTCCCGCGTTGGCCCGCAACGCGCCGAGCGTCGACGCCTACGGCGAGGGCGGTTTCCGCCTGTCCGGCGAATGGCGTCCGGGGTCCGTGCTGATCCTGGACGACGAGGCGCTCGACTGGCCGGTGGGCAGCCCGGCCGAACTGACCGCCCAGTCCCTGGCGCAGGTGATCGAAGCCGGGCCGCAAGCCGCCGAGTTTGTGCTGATCGGCATGGGCCCGAGGAACGCCCTACCGCCCCGCGAAGTACGTGACGCGGTGCGCGCCGCGGGCCTGGGCCTGGAGTTCATGGACACGCCGGCCGCGGCCCGCATGTACAATGTCCTGACGTCCGAGGGACGGCGGGTCGCTGCGGCCCTGATTGCGGTGTGACCACCTAGCGGGAGAAGCCGATGCAGACGGTGCGGCTAGGGCGGACGGGCGTGGAGGTCAGCGTCGCCGGGCTCGGCTGCGGCGGCCACAGCCGGCTGGGTATGGCCCGCGGCGCCAGCGCCGCAGACGCGGCCGGGATCGTCCGCCTGGCCCTCGACCTTGGGATCACCTTCATCGACACGGCCCGGGCCTACGGCACCGAGGAGGCCGTGGGGCTCGGAGTGCAGGGTCGCAGGGACCAGGTGTTCATCTCCACCAAGGCCGCACCCACCCGCGGCGGCGTCGGCCGGGACGAGCTAATCTCGCCCGAGGAACTGACCGAGAGCCTGGAGCTGTCGCTGCGCCGGCTGCAGACCGACCGCGTCGACCTCTTCAACCTCCACGGCGTCCAACCCGCCCACTACCAGCACTGCGCCGAGGTCCTGGTCCCCGAGCTGAAGCGCCAGCAGGCCGCCGGGAAGATCCGGTACCTGGGCCTCACCGAACAGTTCGGGCGGGACACCCGCCACGAGACCTTGGCCCGCGCCGTGCCGGACGGTCTGTTCGACGTGGTGATGGTCGGATTCAACCTGCTCAATCCGTCCGCCCGCCGGCGCGTCTTCCCGCTGACCATGCAGCACGACGTCGGAACGCTGATCATGTTCGCAGTCCGCAGAGCCCTCAGCGACCCGGCGGCCCTGCGCGAAGTGGCGACGAAGCTGGTGGAAAGCGGGGAGGTGGACCGCGGCGCGCTGAACCCTGACGATCCCCTCGATTTCCTGGCGAGCCACCCGGACGTGGAGTCGGTCGTCCAGGCCGCCTATCGCTTCTGCCGCCACGAGCCGGGGACGAACGTTATCCTCACCGGCACCGGAAGCGGCGAGCATTTGAGGCAGAACGTACGCTCGATCCTGGACCCGCCGCTGCCCGCCGAGCTCTGCTCCCGCCTTGAGGCCGTGTTCGGTCGCGTGGAGTCGGTCTCCGGCAACTAAGGCCGCGGCTAGGCCGTTGAAGCTTTACCGCTGCGACGAAACGCCCCTATACCTGGGCTCAGGGCAGGAATGGAAAGGGCTTCCTATGGCCGGAATTCTCGCGAACTTCCGAACCACCATCATTGTCAGCCTGGTGCTGGCGCTGATCATGATCTTCGCTTACGGGGCTGGGTCCCCACAGCAGTTCGATCTCGCCTTCTGGCAGGCGGTGCTGCGCTGGGTGCACGTCGTCTTCGGCATCCTGTGGATCGGGCTGCTCTACTATTTCAACTTCGTCCAGATCCGGAAGATGCCCGACATCCCGGCCGAGCTTAAGCCGGCGGTCTCCAAGTACATCGCGCCGGAGGCGCTGTTCTGGTTCCGCTGGGCGGCGCTGTTCACGGTCCTCGCAGGCATCCTGCTGGCCTTCGCCCGCGGCACCGAATACGCGATTGGCGTGCTGAGCGTTGGCGCCACGGAGGGCTTCGAGCCCGGGTACGTGCTGATGGGCGTTGGCGTCTGGCTGGCGATCGTCATGTTCATCAACGTCTGGGGCTTCATCTGGCCGAACCAGAAGCGCGCCCTTGGCATCGTACCTGCGGACGACGAGACCAAGGCCCGCTCGGCGCGGACGGCCATGCTGTTCTCCCGGACCAATCTTCTGCTGTCGCTGCCCATGCTGGTCAGTATGACCATGCAGCAGACCATGTTCGGCTGAGCCTTGCGGCCATAGCTGAGGAAAGGCCCGCCACACCGGCGGGCCTTTTGCTATGAGGCCGCCATGAACTACGACGACCTCGACGCGCTGATCCGCCGGGTGGACCCGGACCGCTGGCTGTCCAGCCGGTTCATCGCCGATGAGTCCGCCCGCGTTGACGTGATCGCCCTCTACGCGTTTGACCACGAGCTCGCCCGCGCCCCGAAGGTGGCCTCCGAGCCGCTGCTCGGCGAGATCCGCCTGACCTGGTGGGGAGAGGTTCTGGAGGAGATCTTCGAGGGCCGGCCAGTCCGCCGGCATCCCACCGCCGAGGCCCTGGCGCGCGCCGTGCGCCGCCACGACCTGCCGCGGGCGCCGCTGGAGGCGATGATCCAGGGCCGCTACCGCGAGCTCGACCGCGCCCCGATGAGCACCGCTGAAGCCATCGCGTGGGCCGAGGCCACCGCCGGCCAGGCCGCCGCCGCCGCCGCCCGCCTGCTCGATCCGGTCCAGGACCCCGCCGCCCCTAGAGCCGCCGGCCAGGCCTGGGCGCTCTCGGTCATGGAACGCAACGGCGCCGGCCCCCACCTGACCGAAGCCGTGGCCCTGGCCCTGAAGGACGCGCGCTCGGCGCCCGTGAGCCCGGCGGCGTTCCCGGCCGTGGCCCACGCCGCGTTCGCCCGCGCCTACGCGGACCGCAAGGAGCTCTCCGACCTCGGCAAGCGGATTCGCCTGACCTGGGCGGTCGCGAGGGGACATATCTAAACCCGATCATCCCGGCGCCCGCCGGGATCGTGTTATTCGGCCGCCAGCGCGCTCGCGCCGCCGACCCACGTCTCGATATCCGCCAGCGCCCGCTCGCCGACCAGCCGCTTCTTGATGCGGGTCTTCTCTTTGGCGCCAAGGCGGCGGCCGTCCTCGGCGCGCTTCGGGGGCGCGACCGGCGGCAAGAGGCCGTAGTTGATGTTCATCGGCTGGAAGGAGCCGGCGCCGGCGTCCAGGTGCCCGCCGGTGATGTGGCCGATCAGGGCTCCCAGCGCCGTGGTGACCGGCGGCGGCTCGATGGGCCGGACCAGCCGCTCGGCGGCGGCGAAACGGCCGGCCAGCAGGCCAACGGCCGCGCTCTCCACATAGCCCTCGACGCCGGTCACCTGACCGGCAAACCGCAGCCGCGGCTGGGCCTTCATCCGAAGCTGCCGGTCCAGCAGGCGCGGACTGTTGATGAAGGTGTTGCGGTGCAGGCCGCCGAGCCTGGCGAACACCGCCTTCTCCAGCCCCGGGATGGTGCGGAAGATCTCGGTCTGGGCGCCGTGCTTCAGCTTGGTTTGGAAGCCGACCATGTTCCAGAGTGTGCCCAGCGCATTGTCCTGGCGCAGCTGGACGACGGCCCAGGGCTTTTCGTCCGGCTTGTGGAGGTTGGTCAGCCCCACCGGCTTCATCGGCCCGTGGCGCAGGGTCTCGCGGCCACGCTCGGCCATCACCTCGATGGGCAGGCAGCCGTCGAAGTAGGGGACCTGTTCCCAGTCCTTGAACTCGCTCTTCTCGCCGGCCAGCAGGGCGTCGATGAAGGCGTCGTACTGCTCGCGGGTCATCGGGCAGTTGATGTAGGCGGCCGCATCGCCGCCCGGGCCTTCCTTGTCGTAGCGCGACTGCCGCCAGGCGACGTCCATGTCGATGCTCTCTAGGTGAACGATCGGGGCGATGGCGTCGAAGAAGGCTAGTTGGCCCTCGCCGGTCAGCTCCAGGATCGCCTCCGACAGGGCCGGGGAGGTGAGCGGGCCGGTGGCGACGATCACGTTGTCCCACTCGACTGGCGGCAGGCCCGCCACCTCCTCGCGCGCCACGGTGATCAGCGGGTGGGCCAGCAGGCGTTCCGTCACCGCCGCCGAGAAGCCCTCGCGGTCCACCGCGAGGGCGCCGCCGGCCGGCACCTGGTGCGCATCGCCGCTGGCCATGATGATCGAGCCCAGCTTGCGCATCTCGGCGTGCAGCAGGCCCACCGCGTTGCCGGCCCAGTCGTCGGCGCGGAAGGAGTTGGAGCAGACGAGCTCGGCCAGCTTGTCGGTCTGGTGGGCGGGCGTGCCGCGGACGGGGCGCATCTCGTGGATCACGACCGGAACCCCGGCCTGGGCGATCTGCCAGGCGGCCTCCGAACCGGCCAGGCCGCCGCCGACGACGTGGATGGGTGCTGTGGTCATTGGCGCTTCCTAGCAACGATCCGGCGCAATCGCGAGCGGGGCCTTGCGGGCCGCGGGCATGCCCCTAATTTGCAGCCAAAGGGGCGGCCGACTCGTTGATCTGAAGAGTTCGGCCCGAGGAACACGATGAGCCAGTTCTCGGCCAGCGAAGCGGCGCTGGAAGGCTTCCGCCTGGTGCGGCGGCATCCGGCTGCGATCCTTGCCTGGTGCGGAGTCTACTTCCTCGGGATCATGGCCATCGCCCTGGTGATGGCCGCGGTGCTCGGGCCAACCTTCATCGAATTCATCCAGAACGGCGGGCTGGAGTCCGGCAGCAGCGAGGCCTTCGCCGAACAGCTGGCCAACTCCTGGCCGGCCTTCATCCTGGTGCTGCTGCTGGCCATGCTGCTGATGGGCATCCTGACGGCTGCGGTCTACCGCTCGATCCTGCGGCCGGAGGAGCGCAGCCTGGCTTATCTGCGCATCGGCGCCGACGAGGTGCGGCTGGCGGCGGTGCACATGCTGCTGTTCCTGATCCTCATGGCGTTCGTGATCCCCATCAACATGCTGATCCTGGGGGCGATGAGCGGCGTCGGCGGGCCGGTGCTGGCGGTCGCCGCCCTGGCGCTGGTCGGGGTGATGTTCTGGGTGGGGGTGCGGCTGTGCCTGGCGACCCCGGTGACCTTCGCCGAGCACCGCATATCGCTCGTGCGGACCTGGCGGCTGACCCGCGGCCGGTTCTGGCCGCTGCTCGGCATGGCCGTGCTGGCGGTGATCTTCTACGTGATGGTCTGGCTGCTGGTGACCTTCCTGGGCGTGGTTATCGTCGGCCTCTCCGGCGGGGCGGACGTGGTGGCCAGCGAGGGCCCGCCCAGCATCGGCACGGTCATCGCCCTGCTGGTATCGGTGGCCATCCAGCTGCTGGTGCCGACCCTACAGGTGGTGATGATCTTCGCGCCGTTCGCCATCGCCTACCAGGCGCTCAGCGGGCCGGAGGACGAGGTCCCGGCCGTCCCGCCCGCAGGCGCCGAGCCTGCTCCGACCTAGGCCAGGGCGCTCGGCCGCGAGCCGACGCGCTCGCGCCAGGCCAGCACGTTTGCGTGCTCCTCGGGAACGGGCAGGCCGATCCATTTGGCGAAGTCCACGGTCGTCAGAGCGCAGATGTCGGCCATAGTGTACTGATCCCCCGTCACGAAGGGCCGGTCCGCCAGCTCGCGGTCGAACCACTTCAGCGCGCCCGCATAGGTCTCGCGGTTGGATTCCCCGAAGTCCTTGAACTGGGTCAGCAGGACGGCCGTGTAGGGGTGGGCGTGGCGCCAGTAGTTGCCCACCGGCTGCATCAGCACGAACTCGGCCCGCCGGATCCACATCTCCACCTGCGCCTTCTCCACCGGCGTGCGGCCGAACAGCGGCGGGTCCGGCTGCACCTCCTCGAAGTAGCGGCAGATGGCGACCGTCTCGGAGATGGCCGTCCCGTCGTCCAGCTCCAGCGTCGGCAGCTGGCCCAGGCTGTTGCGGGCCCGGTGCTCGGCGCTCTTGTGCTCCCGCTTGCCCATGTCGACCGCCGTCTCGGCAAGGTTGATGCCCTTCTCCGCCAGGAAGATCCGCACCCGCCGCGGGTTCGGAGCAGGGTAGGGCGCGCCGTAGAGCTTCATGGGGATCTCCGATGGGTGGAGCCGCCACGCTTAGGCGGCCGAACCCTGTTCGGAAAGGGATCCTCCACCGCAGTGGGAGGGGGACCGCGCGGTGGAGGGGGTTCACACGCGCCGAGGCAGGGGCTCTGTCCCTGATCTAAGTCGCTGGGCTTGAACCCCCTCAGTCGCTTCGCCACAGCTCCCGCCTGTGGGGGAGCATCTAGCGGCGCTAGGCCGTCAACCGCCGCTCACCGCGGCGCTGGCGATGCCGCTCCAGCAGCTCGGCGAGATACCGGCCGGTCCAGCTGCGGGGGTCGGCGGCGACCTTTTCGGGGCTCCCGGTGGCGACCACTTCGCCGCCGCCGTCGCCGCCTTCGGGGCCGAAGTCGATCAGCCAGTCGGCGGTCTTCACGACGTCGAGGTTGTGCTCGATGACGACCACGGTGTTGCCAGCGTCGACCAGCTCGTGGAGCACCTCGAGCAGCTTCTTCACGTCCTCGAAGTGAAGGCCGGTGGTCGGCTCGTCGAGGATGTAGAGCGTGCGGCCCGTCGCCCGCCGCGAGAGCTCCTTGGACAATTTGACCCGCTGAGCCTCGCCGCCGGACAGGGTCGTCGCCTGCTGGCCGACCTTGATGTAGCCGAGGCCGACCCGCTTGAGGGTCTCCATCTTCTCGCGGATCGGCGGCACCGCCTTGAAGAAGGTGGCGGCCTCCTCGACGGTCATGTCCAGCACGTCCGCGATGGACTTGCCCTTGAAGACGATCTCCAGCGTCTCGCGGTTGTAGCGGTGGCCCTTGCAGACGTCGCAGGTGACGTAAACGTCGGGCAGGAAGTGCATCTCGATCTTGATGACGCCGTCGCCCTGGCAGGCCTCGCAGCGGCCGCCCTTCACGTTGAAGCTGAACCGGCCAGGCCCATAGCCGCGAGCCTTGGACTCCGGCAGGCCGGCGAACCAGTCGCGGATCGGCTGGAAGGCGCCGGTGTAGGTGGCCGGGTTGGACCTGGGCGTGCGGCCGATCGGCGACTGGTCGATGTCGATGACCTTGTCGAAGTTCTCCAGGCCCTCGATCCGGTCGTGCGGGGCCGGCGCGTCGGCGGCGTTGTGCAGTCGGCGGGCGGCGGCCTTGTAGAGGGTCTCGATGGTGAAGGTGGACTTGCCGCCGCCGGAGACGCCGGTGATGCAGGTGAAGGTCCCGACGGGGATCTCGGCGGTGACGCCCTTCAGGTTGTTGCCGGTGGCGCCGACGATGCGCAGCACCTTCTTCTTGGAGATCGGCCGCCGGTCCTGAGGCACCTCGATCTCGCGCGCGCCGGACAGGTACTGCCCCGTCAGGCTGCGCGGGCTCTTCATGATGTCCTCGGGCTTGCCCTCGGCCACCACCTCGCCGCCGTGCACGCCGGCCGCCGGGCCCATGTCGATCACATAGTCGGCGGTGAGGATCGCCTCCTCGTCGTGCTCCACGACCAGCACCGAATTGCCCAGGTCGCGCAGGCCGCGCAGGCTGTGCAGCAGCCGGCTGTTGTCGCGTTGGTGCAGGCCGATGGAGGGCTCGTCGAGCACGTAGAGCACGCCGGTCAGGCCCGAGCCGATCTGGCTGGCCAGCCGGATGCGCTGGCTCTCGCCGCCGGACAGAGTGCCCGAGCCGCGGGAGAGGTTCAGGTAGTCCAGGCCCACGTCCACCAGGAACCGCAGCCGGTCGTTGATCTCCTTCAGGATCCGCCGGGCGATCTCCATCTGCTTGTCGGTGAGCTGGCCGTCGAGGGCTTCGAACCACTCGCGGGCGTGCTTGATGGAAAGGCCGGATATCTCCGAGATGTTCTTCCCGGCGATCTTCACCGCCAGCGCCTCGGGCTTCAGCCGCTGGCCGCCGCAGGCCTCGCAGGGGATCTGCGACTGGAACCGGCCCAGCTCCTCGCGCACCCAGGCGCTGTCGGTCTCGCGCCAGCGGCGCTCGAGGTTCGGCAGCACGCCTTCGAAGGTCTTGTTGACCTCGTACTTCCGGGCGTTGTCGTCGTAGGTGAACTTGATCTTCTCGCCGCCCGAGCCGTGCAGGATCACCTGCTTGGCCGCGTCCGGCAGCTTCCACCACGGCTCGTCCATGGAGAAGCCGTAGTGGCGCGAGAGCGCCTGCAGGGTCTGGGTGTAGAGCGGCGAGGGGCCCTTGCTCCAGGGGGCGATGGCGCCCTTGTGCAGGGTGCGGTCCTTGTCCGGCACCACCATGTCCGGGTCGAACGCGAGTTTCGCGCCCAGGCCGTCGCACACCGGGCAGGCGCCGTGCGGGTTGTTGAACGAGAACAGCCGCGGCTCGATCTCGCTGATGGTGAAGCCGGAGACCGGACAGGCGAACTTCTCGGAGAAGATGATCCGCTTGGGCTCGGTCTGGCCTTCCTCGACGTCGGCCCATTCGGCCACGGCGATGCCGTCGGCCAGCCGCAGCGCCTGCTCGATGGAGTCGGCGTAGCGGGTCTCCAGCCCCTCGCGGGTGACGAGCCGGTCCACCACCACGTCGATATCGTGGTTGAACTTCTTGTCGAGGGCCGGGGCGTCCTCGATGGGGTAGAACTCGCCGTCGATCTTAAGCCGCTGGAAGCCCTGCTTCTGCCAGTCGGCCATCTCCTTGCGGTACTCGCCCTTGCGGCGGCGAACGACGGGGGCGAGCAGATAGAGCCGCGTGCCCTCCGGCAGGGCTGTCAGCTTGTCGACCATCTGGCTGACGGTCTGGCTCTCGATCGGCAGGCCGGTGGCTGGCGAATAGGGTACGCCCACCCGCGCCCACAGCAGGCGCATGTAGTCGTGGATCTCGGTGACCGTGCCGACCGTGGAGCGCGGGTTGCGGCTGGTGGTCTTCTGCTCGATGGAGATGGCCGGCGACAGACCCTCGATCAGGTCCACGTCCGGCTTGCTCATCAGCTCCAGGAACTGGCGGGCGTAGGCCGACAAGCTCTCCACATAACGCCGCTGACCCTCGGCGTAGATGGTGTCGAAGGCCAGCGAGCTCTTGCCCGAGCCCGACAGGCCGGTGAGCACCACGAGCTCGCCCCGCGGGATGTCGACGTTGACGTCCTTGAGATTGTGCTCGCGGGCGCCGCGCACCCGGATCGAGTTCAGTTGATCAGCCATGATGTCCCGGGAACGCTCACTCCCGCCGGCCCGGCGAGGAATTCGTTAATGTAGGATCAGGGACTCACTCATAACACGGGAACACAAGGGGAACAAACCTGTGTTCTTCGGCCGCAGGGTTACGTGGCCCGGCGGCTTCCGTTATATCGGCCTTTCCGATCGAGGAGGCCAGACCATGGAAAGCGCGACGATCTTCCGCTCCGTCCCGCACGCCCACGCGCCCATGGTTTCAGATGCCCGCCTATCTCACTCTCGACGGCCTTTCCTACCGCACGCCTGACGGCCGCAGCCTCTTCGACGACTTGACGCTGGCCTTCGGGGCCGAGCGCACGGGCCTTGTCGGCCGGAACGGCGCGGGCAAGACGAGCCTGCTGCGTCTGGCGCTGGGCGAGCTTGCGCCGAGCGCCGGGGCGGTGGTCCGCAACGGCCGGATCGCCATGCTGCGCCAGGCGCTGCAGCCGCCGCCCGGCGCGACCGTCGCCGATCTGCTGGGCGTGGCGGACGACCTCGCCCGCCTTAACAGGATCACGGCGGGGCAGGGGGCGGCCGAGGATCTCGCCGAAGCCGACTGGGAGCTGCCGATCCGCCTGGAGGCGGCGCTGGCCGAGCTCAGCCTGCCGGGGCTGGAGCTGACCCGTCCTGCGGCCAGCCTGAGCGGCGGGGAGGCGACCCGTGCGCAGCTGGCAGGCCTCGTCGCCCGCGAGCCGGACCTGCTGGTCCTCGACGAGCCGACCAACAACCTCGACGCCGACGCGCGCGGCTACGTGGCCGACCTGCTGGCCGGCTGGCGGCGGGGCGCCCTGGTGGTCAGCCACGACCGGGCGCTGTTGCGCCAGATGGACCGCATCGTCGAGCTCTCCGGGCTGGGCGCGAAAGTTTACGGCGGCGGCTTTGACGCCTACGCCGAGCGCAAGGCGCTGGAGGAGGCCGCCGCCGACCGCGAGCTGGCCTCGGCCGAGCGGGCCCTGGTCGCCGTCGAGCGCCAGGCGCAGGCCGCGCGCGAGCGGCAGGCCCGGCGCGACGCCGCGGGCAAGCGGGCCCGCGCCAAGGGCGACGCCCCCAAGATGCTGCTCGACTTCCGGGCCGAGCGGGCCGAGCAGACCGCCGGCCGCGGCAGCCGGCTGGCCGAGCGCCAGCGGGAGAGCGTCGCCGCCGACCACGCCGCCGCCCGCGCCAGGGTGGAGGTCCGCCGCGCCCTGGCGTTCGATCTGCCGCCGAGCGGCCTGCCGGCGGGAAAGACGGTGCTGGCGTTCGACGGCCTCGCCTACGGCCATCCCGGCGGCCCACACCTCATCCAGGACCTCTCCTTCCGCATCGTCGGCCCGGAGCGGGTGGCGGTCATCGGTCCGAACGGATCGGGCAAGACGACCCTGCTGCGCCTCGCCGTGGGTGAGCTGGCGCCGACCGCTGGACGGATCAGCCTCGGCGTCAGGCCGGCCCTGCTGGACCAGCAGACGGCGATCCTGCGCGAGGAAGAGACCCTCCTGGAGGCGTTCCGGCGGCTCAACCCCAGCCTTGGGCGCCAGGAGGCCCACGCGGCCCTTGCCCGCTTCCTGTTCCGCAACACGGCCGCCCAGAAGACCGTCGCCTCGCTCAGCGGGGGGGAGCGGCTGCGGGCCGCGTTGGCCTGCGTGCTGATGGGCGCTGAGCCGCCGCAGCTGCTGATCCTCGACGAGCCGACCAACCACCTGGACCTGGACTCCATCCAGGCGGTGGAGAGCGCGCTGGCCGGCTACGACGGCGCCCTGCTGGTGGTCAGCCACGACCGCGACTTTCTGGACGCCGTCGGCGTCGAGCGGGAGATCGCGCTCTAGTTGCCCGGCTCGAGGATGTGGACGGTCCGCATCCGGCAGACCAGGCCCTCGGGGCGGAAGTCCATCTCGGCGGGAGAGCCGAGCTCGCCGGCCAGGCCGTGCTGCAGCAGCCGCGAGCCGAAGCCGCGGGTGGCGGGCGGGGTGACCACGGGGCCATGCTGCTCGCGCCAGACCAGTTCCAGCGACGGCTTGTCCTCGCCCGTCACCGTCCACTCCAGGCCGACCACGCCCGCCGCGTTGGAGAGCGCCCCGTACTTGGCCGCGTTGGTGGCCAGCTCGTGCAGGGCCATGGCGATGGCCAGGGCGACGTTGGGCGCCAGCAGCACCTGTGGCCCGGCGATCCGCACCCGCGGCAGCTCCGGCCCCTGGAACGGGGTCAGCGCGCCGGCGACGATGTCGCACAGAGCCGCGCTCTCCCAGTGCGCCCGGGTGAGCACGTCATGGGCCGCCGACAGGGCCAGCAGCCGGCTGGTGAACAGGGCCTTCAGCTCCTCAGGCGAATGTCCCCGCCGCAGCGTCTGGTTGAGGATCGACTGCACCGTGGCCAGGGTGTTCTTCACCCGGTGGTTCAACTCGTTGATCAGCAGCTGCTGATGTTCGGTCAGCCGCTTGCGGTCGGTGACGTCGGTCAGGGCCCCGACCACCCGGACCGGCCGGCCCTCATCGTCGCGGACGATATCCACCTGGCGCGACATCCAGCGCACCTCGCCGGTGTCGGCCCGTAGGATCCGGTACTCGGCCTGTCCGGCCATCTCGTCCAGCGGCCGGCCCGCGGCGGCCATGGAGTTGGGGCGGTCCTCCGGATGGATGAGACTGGCGGCGTAGGCCATGGTGACGACCGCGTCCTGCGGTATGCCCCACAGCTGCTTGGCCACCTCGGAGGTGTAGAGTTCGCCCGTCTCCAGATTCCAGTCGTAGGCCCCAACGCGGCCGGCCTCCTGCGCCAGGCGCAGCCGGCCCTCGCTCTCGCGCAGGGCGTCGGCCGCCTGCTTGGCGCTGGTCACGTCGCGGAACAGGAAGGCCACCCCGTCCGGCACCGGATAGAGCCGGATGTCCAGCCAGGCGTCGTGCCGCTCGTCCACGTAGTGGTGCTGCAGCGAAACCGGCCTCGAGGTCTCGCGCACCTGCCGGTAGGCCGCTTCCAGCGGGCTGCCGACCAGGGCCGGCCAGGCCTCGGAATAGCGCTGGCCGAGGATCTCCGTCGCGGGCCGGCCGTCCATCCGCAGGAGCTCTGGATTGACCTCGATGACGATCAGGTCCCGGTCGAGCACCACGCAGCCTTCGCTGATCGCGGCGATGATGGCGTCGGCGCGCGAGGGCGGCGGCGGCGTCGGTCGGCGGATAGCCATCACGCCGCCGACCCCGCCGGGCGCAGCCGAATCGTAGAGCGGCGTCAGGTCCTGGGTCTCGCCCACCGGGCCGCCGTGACCGGCCAGCGCCCGGCGCACCGCAGGCTCGATCAGCGGCCAGCGCTCGGCCCAGGAGTCTTCGGCAGTGCGGCCGAGGGCGGCGGGGTGCCGCGGCCCGAGGATGTGGGCGTAGCCGTCGTTGTAGATCTGCACGAGCGCATCGCCCCACCAGATCATCATGGGCTGCCGGGCGGCCAGGATCAGGCCGATGGCCGTCTTCAGACCCGCCGGCCAGCCTTCCGGCGCCCCGAGCGGCGTCGTCCGCCAGTCGTGGCGCCGGATCCGTTCGCCCATCTCGCCGCCGCCGGCGAGAAAGGCAGGGCCGGTGATGACTAGTCCCTTGTCCAAGCGCCCCGTCCTCGAAGAACGGGACTCTTGGCGAACGCTGCAACCTGAAGCAACTGCCTCACTGTCACAGGGACGACTCGTCCTCAGGTTTTTCGCACCACCCGGAATACGCCATTGGCGCGAGCGCACGGCTCACCGTCGGCGGTGACGAAGGCCTGGGCGAAGCATAGCGTCCCGCCCGGACGCACGAACACCGTGTCGAACTCCAGCCACTGGCCGATGCGGGCTGTGGCCAGGAAGTCGATGGCCATGTTGACGGTCACGAAGCTGGCGCCGCCGCCGACCACGCGCCCGCAGGACAGGCCCATGGCGTTGTCGGCCAGGGCCGTCACCAGCCCGCCGTGGACGAAGCCGCGGCTGTTGGTGTGGGCCTCGGCGGCGATCAGCCCCAGCACCAGGGCCCGCTCGCTTTCGCGGGCGAAGATCGGCTCCCAGGGCTCGGTGAGGGGGCTCTTGCGCTTATGCGGCGCAAAGCCCGGCGGAGGTGAGGCGAGCGTCTCCATGCCGCTCACGCCGCCTGCAGCCGACCCAGGCTGGCCAGCGTCTGGGCGCAGGCCTGGGCCGCCTCCCCGCCCTTGATCCGGAAGTGGTCGCGGAAAAAGCGGCGGTGCGTCTCGTGTTCGTGGAAGTGATGCGGCGTCAGCACCACGGAGAAGACCGGCGTGTCGGTCTCCAGCTGCACCTGCATCAGCGCCCGCACCACCGTCTCGGAGACGAAGTCGTGGCGGTAGATGCCGCCGTCGACCACCAGGCCCGCGGCGACCACCGCGGCGAACCGGCCGGTGCGGGCCAAGAGCTTGGCGTGCAGCGGGATCTCGAATACGCCGGGCAGCTCGAAACGCTCGATCGCCTCATGGCGGAAGCCGAGCTTGGCCATCTCGTCGACGAACCCGACGTAGGATTCGTTGACGATGTCGGCGTGCCACAGCGAGTGGACGAAGGCGACGCGCGCGGCGCGGAAGGCGCCGGTGGCGGTGGGCAGTTCGTAGGCGACTTGGGTCATGGTTCTGTTCCCTGGTTGGGTTCGAAGACCACGACTCAGGGAGACGCCGGACGCAGGGCAGGCGGAGTCGGACTCCGGCCGCGCGCACGACAGTTCTCATAACCGGACTATGACCGTCGGCCCCGGGATCGCACCGGGTCTGCTCGTCCCTGCCGGCCGAAGCCGCCAGGCGCCCGCGGGCTCGTCCCACCATCGCCGAAGCTAGGGAGGGCATTACCGCCGGTGGGGAGTTTCACCCCGCCCTGAGAACGCAGGCCGCCGGCACATCCGACGGCGGGTGCAGCTTGGCGCCGAAACACGCGGTGAACAAGCGTTTGAATGACCTCTCCCTGCGCTTGTGGGGGGAGAGGGTAGGGTGGAGTGGGGGGCGCTATCTCAGGTGTATGCGCCGACTTGAACTCGCCGGCTGCGCCGGCTCGCCCTCACCCTAGCCTCTCCCGCAAGCCGGAGAGGTCTCAGGCACGCTTGTTCAGCGTGATCGCCGTGGCGGCGTTGGCCGAGCTCTGGGTCGCGCTCGGCCCGTAGGCGGTGGCGGAGGTGCGCTGGTCGGCGACTTCCTCGGCGATGGCGCGGACGAGGCCCTCGGTAATGGTTTTGGCCGCCAGCAGCGCGCGGCCGTGGCGGGCGAGGACCGCGTCGAAGGCCTCCGTGGCCCGCATCAGCCGCTGGCGCTGGGCGAGCGGGGCGCCGGAGACCAGGGCCGGGTTGGCGCGCACTCGGGTGGACTCGTGGCGGTAGAGGTTGGCCAGCCGTTGGGTCTCCTCCACCTGGCCGGCGACGTCCTGCGGGCGGCGTGTTTCGAACGCCTGGCATTCCTCGACCAGCAGGGCGGTGAGTCGCTCGGTGAGGATGATCAGCTGGTCGACGCGATCGGTGGCGTCATGGGCGGCGAGGGCCATCGGCTACTCCTCCAGGCCTTGCAACTTCAGCATCTCCTTGGCGACGGTGTCGGACAGGCCGACGCCGCCGCCCTTGACCATCTGCTTGGCCATGGCGTCGGAGAGGAAGGACTTGAACATCTGCTCGCCCTGGCCGCCGCCGAAGGGAGCTGCGACCTCCACCTCGTCGAACATCTCCTGGAGCATGATCGACAGGAACGAGGCCTCGAAGTCCTCCGCGGTCTTGCGGATGTTCGCCCGCTTGGCGAGCTGTTCGGGGCTCTGCGGAGCGCCGGCTGTCAGCAGGTTGGTGGGCAAGGCGAGCGCGGCGGACAGGTCGCTCATCACATCACCTCGATTTCGGCCTGCAGGGCCCCGGCGGCCTTGATGGTCT
>NZ_DATAGM010000263.1:0-10421 GCF_036263695.1 Phenylobacterium sp. | reverse complement strand
GGACATGTTGGAGAAGAACATCTCGCGCAGGGCGTCGGAGGAGCCCTTCAGCGCCAGCGCCAGCTGATCCTTGTCCACCGACCGCAGCAGGGTCTGGACCCCGCCCGGATCCAGCTTCGACAGGTCCTCGAAGACGAACATCAGGGCCCGGATCCGCTCGGCGCTCTCGCGGTTGCGCTCCTCCAGGGCGGCGATGAAGCGGGCCTCGGTCTGCCGGTCGAAGGCGTTGAAGATGTCGGCCATCATCTCGTGGCTGTCGCGCTTCGAGGTGCGGGCCAGGTTGGACATGAACTCGGTGCGCAGGGTCTGCTCGATCTTGTCGAGGATCTCCCGCTGCACCGGCTCCATACGCAGCATGCGCATGACGCACTCCAGGGCGAAGTCCTCGGGCAGGGCGGCCAGCACCCGCGCGGCGTGCTCGCTCTTCACCTTGGACAGCACGACGGCGACGGTCTGCGGGTATTCGTTCTTCAGGTAGTTGGCGAGCACCGCCTCGTTCACGTTGCCGAGCTTGTCCCACATGGTCCGACCCGCGGGGCCGCGGATCTCCTCCATCAGGGCTTCCACCTTCTCCGGCGGCATGACGGCCGCCAGCAGGCGCTGGGTCTGCTCGAAGCTGCCCATCAGGGCCCCGCCGCCGGACAGGCCGGCGACGAACTCGACCAGCAGCTCCTCGACCGCGGTGGAGGAGACGGTGCCCAGGCTCGCCATCGCCTGGGAGACCTCCTTGATCTCCTCCTCGTCGAGGGATTCCCAGATCGCGGTGTGGTCCTCGCCGAGGGCGAGCAGGACCACCGCCGCCTTCTCCGGCCCGGACAGGCGGGTCGGGTCGCTGATGACCTTGGCGCGCGTGCTCATGCCGTACCCTTACGCTGTGTCATGGAGCCAGCCGCGGAGGATGGAGACGCTCTCCTCCGGGTGGCGGTCGACGAATTCGGCGACGCGCTTGACCGAGCTCGCCTTCACCTGGCCCTCGATGCGGGCGATATCGATCCCGTTGTCATGCTCGGGCCCGGCCAAGGCCAGGGGCTCGCCCGGCTCGGCCGCCACCATCCGCTGTCCGCCGCCGGCCGGCGCGCTCGCGGTCAGAAAGCCGCCGGAGGCCTGGCCGGAGGTCACGCCCTTCACCAGCGGGCGGGCCACGAAGAAGATCATCAGCAGGGCGACGAGGCCGAGGACGGCCAGTTCGACCGCCCGGATGATGTCGTTCTTGTCGAAGCCCATCAGCGGATTGGCCGCCTCGGTGCCGCCGGCCTCGGCGGTGGAGGGGAAGCGGACGTTGACGACCGTCACCTGGTCGCCGCGATCCGCGTCGAAGCCGACCGCGGCGCGGACCAGCTGCTCGATGCGCTGCATCTCCTCGGCCGAGCGGGGCGTGTAGGCGCCGGGCTGGCCGTTCGCGCCGGCGGCGGTGGCGCCGTCCACGGCCACGGCCACCGAGATCCGCTTCAGCTCGCCGGGCTCCTTCACCTCGGTGCGCAAGGTCTTGCTGATCTCGTAGTTGGTGGTCGATTCCGAGCGGCCGGAGTTGGAGCTGTTGGTCGCCTCGCCGAAGTCGCCGGCCCCGCCGGGGATGTTCGCCGAGGCGGTGACGGCGCCGTTCTCGTCGGCCTGGTTCTCGGCGGCGGTTTCCTCGACGGTCTGCTCGGAGCGGACCACCTGGCCGTCGGGGTCGAAGGTCTCCTGCTGGACCGTGACCTTGGCCAGGTCGAGCTCGGCGGTGACGTTCACGCGGCTCTTGCCGGGGCCGACGACGCCTTCCACCAGGCCCTTCACGGTCTTGGCGATGCGCTGCTCGATCTCGCTCTTGCGATCGTCCGCGGCGGCGCCGGCGAAGCCTTCCTGCCCGCCGGACAGGGTCTTTGCGTGCTGATCGACGACGGTGACCCGCTCGGGCTTCAGGTTCGGAACGGCGCCGGCGATCAGGTTCTGCACGGCGCGGACCTGGTCCGGCGTCGGCTCGCGGCCGCCGACGGCGATGGTCACCGAGGCCGACGGTTGCTCGGATTCTTCCTCGAACAGCTGGCGCTTGGGGAGAACCAGGTGAACGCGGGCCGAAGTCACCCCGTCCAGGCTCATGATGGTGCGGGCCAGCTCGCCTTCCAGGGCGCGCTGCTTGTTCAGCTGCTGGACGAAGTCGGTCTGGCCCAGCGCATTGGCCTCGTCGAAGATCTCGTAGCCGACGGAGCCGGAGGTCGGCAGCCCCTTGCTCGACAGCATCAGGCGGGTGGCTGCGACCTCATCGCGCGGGACCATGACGGTCGAGCCGTCACCCTTGAGTTCATACTTCACCCCGGCTTGGTCGAGGGCCTGGGTGATGGACCCGGCCTCCTTCAGGTCGAGATTGGAATACAGCAGCGCCTTGGGCTCGCGCAGGCCCAGCGACAGCGCCACGAGCACCGCGGCGACGCCGGCCCCGATCCCCAGGATCGCCGCCAGCCGCCCGATGCCGAATCGCTGAATCGCCCCCGATAGCGGATTCAAACCCTGCGCCCCTTCCCCCGAACGCGGAGGGAGCACTGACTCTGCCCACCGCTAGGCAGCTTTTACCCAGTCCATGGTAAACGACTTGTTTAAGAAGTGGCTTAACCGGGGGACGTCTCGCCGCAGCCGACCTCGCCCTTCCAACACGCAGCGCCAGGTGAGATGTTTAGGAAGCAGCCGGTGCGAGACCGCCGTGCTTCCCGTGTTCTTCAGTCCGGGGCGGTGACGGCGGAGCTTTCGGCGCCGGCAAGAACGCCTGCCAGTATCTCGGGATCGCCTGAGGCCATGGCTGCCTCTACGAATGCAGGCTCGCCTAGCGGGATGCGGGCCATGATTCCGGCGCGCAGCATGCGCTCCACAACGCTCTTCCTGCCCAACCGGATAGCCAGCCAGAGCGGTGTCCTTTTCGCTCTGAAGTAACTCACGCCGGAGAGCGGGTCTGCGCCAGCCGAGAGCAGAGTGTCGACGGCTCCTTCTCGCCCCCTGGCTGTTGCCCAGGCGAGTGGCGTGAAGCCAAAGGGATCCACGTCGTCCACGACTGCGCCGGCCTGAATCATCCGGCGAATCTCAGAAGTCGTCCCTCGCCGCGCCGCCTCGTGCAGCGTGCGCACTGGTCCACGCACCTTTCGGACCGGTGTCGCCGACGACAGGATCATCTCTTCGTCCGTGCGCGGCGCGACAGAGTCGCTCTTGGTCAACAGACGGCAAACGTCGCGATGAGGAAACTCGTGCCGGTCGGCCAGCACGCGATTGTACGCATGTCCATACAATGCAACCGACCGGTCCCATTCGCACGTAGCTCGTGGACTGTCGCAATCCTCGGGATTGTCGCTGTAGGTGACGGTCATCAGTTCGAGCGGCCGTCCGCCCCACCGTCCTGTATCCGGGGCGTTACAAACGAGGCCAAACGGCCAACTCCCGCCCATTGTGGCGCCCCAAACCAATCGGAAGTCTCCGTCACGGGCCGCAGCGGCCGCTTCCTTGGGAGCACTGCGGGCCTCCCACTCGCTCGCCGCCGCGGTGTGTGGGGCCAGCGGGAGAAGCAGCGCCAGGACGAGGGCGCCAGGAGCCCTTCCCGTGAGCCTCATCATCCCGACCACCTTTCTCATCCAATCTCACCCCCAGGGCGACAGGGCGCCCCAGTTGAACAGCACGGCCGAGAAGGCGGCGTAGATCAGCGTCGTGAGCGTGAAGGCGAGCTTGCGGCCAGGCGACCACGAATCGACCCGCCGCCCGCCTTGCCAGATGATCGGCAGCAGCACGACCGTCACCGCCGTCAGAACGGCGGCGAACAGGGCGCAGGCCGAGGCGATGATCAGCGTCGCGCCGGGCCAGTTGTAGACGACGTTGGCGATGTCGCTGGCCTGGGTCGCCCAGACGCCGAACAGGGCCAGGGCCGCCAGCCACAGCAGCGCCTGGGTGTTCTGGATTAGGCTGGCGCGGCCCTGGACGGTGCTCTCGCGGTGCTCGCGCTGCATGCGCCGCATGATACCGCCGAGTGTGGCGATCGCCGCCAGCGCGGTCAGCAGGGCCAGCAGCGCCAGCACCTGCGGCTGCTTCATCAAGCCCGCCCGCTCCAAGAGGGCGCCGTTGGAGCTGGTCTGCAGGCTCGCAGCCCGGCTGTCCTGGAACGCGAACTGCAGCCGATCCTCGCCGGTGACGGAGACAAACCGGCCCGCGGCCGGGTCGCCCTCCGGAACGAAGAGGCGCGCGGCGTCGAGGCCGGGAGCGGCTAGCATCAGCCGCCCGTCCTGCGTCACCCGCACCTGCGCGCCCGACTGGAAGAGCATGACGAAGCCTTCCAGGCCGCCGTGCGCCCGGCGCGAGGCCAGATAGTAGCCGTCGAACCGCTCCGCCTGCTCGGCGAGCGCCGGCACGCCGGGCCGCGGCGGCGGCGCGGGCGCGACATAGAACTGCTGGACCACCTGGTCGGCCAGGTCCTGGACCAGCCGCCCGCCGGTCTCGGTATTGGCGCTGACGAAGATCCCCAGGCCCAGCTGCGGGGCGAGCGTCATGTTCGACATGAACGAGAGGGTCGCCCCGTCGTGGCCGTAGCCGGTGATCCCGCCGGGCAGAGCGTACTGGATGAAGCCGTGCGTCCAGCCGTTGATGCCGGCCGGAGTGCGGCGCAGCGGCGTTTGGAACAGCTGGGCCGTGCGCGGCGAGTAGATGACCGCGCCGTCCAGCGTCCCGCCGTTCAGGATCATCTGCATGTAGCGCGCCATGTCGGCGGCGGTGGACGAGGCCGATCCGGCCGGCGCCACGTGGCCGATGTACTCGAACTCGCGCGGCGCGAAGCCGGTGGGCGTCCAGCGGTAGGGCTGGCTGACGTGCTGGGCGAGCGCCGCCGGCATCGGGGCGGGCAGGCCTTGCAGCGTCGGCCGCGGCTCGCGGAAGGTGGTGCGGGTCAGGGCCAGCGGCCCGGTGATCCGCGCCTCGATCAGCCGCTCGAACGGCGTCTGCGAGACGTGCGATGCGGCCGCGCCGGCGAGGCCCACGGCGTAGTTGGAGTAGCTGGAGCGGGCGCCCGGCTCGGCGACCCGGCTGGGCCGCTCCTGCTGGAGGTAGGTGGCCAGCGGCCGTTCGCGGCCCGGACGCTGCTCGAACAGATGGCCCAGCGCGCGGTCCTCGAACCCGGCGGAGTGGTCCATAAGGTGGCGCACCAGGACCTCGTTCTCGAAGCCCTGGTCGGGGACCTGCAGCCGCTGGGGCAGGTAGAGGTTGACCGGCGCGTCGAGCCGGATGCGGCCGGCCTCGACCTCCTGCATCAGGGCGATCCAAGTGAAGGTCTTGGAAATGGAGCCGATGCGGAACAGGGTCTGGTCGGGATCGACCCGCCGGCCCTTGGCCAAGTCGGCGTAGCCGTAGCCCTTCTTCATGGCGATCTGGCCGTTCTGCACCACCGAGACGGTGACGCCGGCGATGTGGTCGCGGGCCATCGCCTGCTTCACCACCCCGTCGACGAAGGCCTCCAGCTCGGCCGGGGCGATCGGCTGGCCTGGCGCGAGCCGCGCGCCGGAGGGCAGGGTCGGCGCCGCCGCGGCGGGGGCGAGGCCCGCCCCGGGGCCGGCCGGCGCGGGGCCAGCGGCGGGCGCGGCCGCCGGGCGGGCGGCCGGACGCGGCGGGCGCAGCTTTGGCGCGGGCGGATTGGGGACCGGCGCGCTGGCGACAGGCGCGGACGGCGCAGGCGCCGGACCGGCGGCCTCCGGCAGCGGCTGGGCTGGAGCCGGCGGAGCGATCGACAGGACGGCGAACAGCGCGGTGAAAACCGCTTTGACGAGGGGACGCATCGCGCGGATTCCATCGAGGCGGCGGGATGCGACGGACCCTAGGGTGCTTCGCCCGCCGGTCAAAGGCCGGCTAGTTGTCGCGCCCGGCTGGTGCGGCGAAGCTCAGCAGCGGCAGCACAGGACTGAGCTCAGCCCCCACGAAGACCTGCGGCTCCGAGGGCGGGCTCGCCCCTTCCTTGACCTCGCGCTCGGCCACGCACCGCCGCACCGCCGTCGCCAGGGCGGGGAAGCCCGCGCTGCGGTCGATCGACTGCAGGAAGCATTCGTCGAAATAGGGGTAGCGGTCGGCCTCGCCGCAGCCGAACGAGGTGCGGTCGCGGCGCGCCGCGGTCAGGATCATCCGGTTGGGCGCCGCCAGGTGCGGCACGAACACGCCCGAGAAGCACGCCGAGATGACCACCACGGTCGGCTTCTTTCCGCAGGCCCGGTCGAGCATGCTCGCCATCACCGGCGGCGGGACGATCCGCTCGCCGATCACCACGCCCTGCGGCAGGCCGTGGGAGGAGACGTAGAAGAGACAGCCTTCGGCGCCCGCAGCGGAGAGTTCGGAAAGCGTCTCGTAGATGCGCCGGGGCTCGGAGGGCTGGGGACGGGTGTCGGCGTAGCGCCCGGGACGCACCGAGAACTGGCCGATCCTGGCGGGCTCGAACCCGGCCCGCACCAGCGCCCGGGCGACGTCCCGGCGGGCGTTGTCGAAGGCCTCGGTCGGGCCGCCTTCGCTGCCCTTCCAGTCGCCGGCGACGACCACGGCGGCCCAGTCGGAGAAGGGCGCGGCCGGCGCGGGCCCGGCCCAGATCAGGGCCAGGGCGAGGAGCAGCGCGCCGAGCCCGCCGCGCACGGCGGCCTACTTCTTGTAGCTCTGGAAGGGCGTCGGAATGGCCGTGCCGGTGGCCTTGGCCAGGAGCCGGCCCTCCGGATCGTAGAGCTCGCCTTCGGTGAACGCGACCCGCGAGCCCCAGCGGACGACCTTGCCGATCCCGCGGATCTTCCCGGGCGCCGCCGGGCGCAGGAAGGTGGTCTTCATCTCGGCGGTGGGCGCCACGTGGGTCATCCCCGAGGCGACCATGCAGGCCACCGACATGCACTCGTCCAGCATGGCGCAGAGATAGCCGCCCTGGATCTGCTTCATCGGGTTGAGCAGCAGCTCGGGCTTGGCCTCGAACTCCACTTCGACCGACTTCTCCGCCTGGCTGACGGCGACCATCTTGAAGCCGAGGGTCTGGGAGCCGGTCGGCTGGTTCTTGGTCCTAAGGAACCGCTGGAGAATCGCCTCGTCGGTGAGGGCTTCGCTCTCCTGCGAGGCGACGTCGGTCATTCAGGCCTCATTTCTTCCGGAACTTGTCCAGCGACACGATCTTCGGCGGCTCGCCGGAAGGCGGCTCCCCGTCCGGCGGCTCCGCCGCTGGAGGTACGATGGCGTCGGTCTGCTCGCCTGCCGCGGCGGGCGGCGGCTCGAACTGCAGCAGGAACTGCACCGACGGGTCGTAGAAGCGGGTAACCGCCGCGTAGGGGATCGAGAGCCACTTGGGCTGGCCGCCGAACCGCAGCGTCACCGAGAAGAAGGTCTCGCCGGGGGCGAGGTCCCAGTACTGGTGCTGCAGGACGATGGTCATCTCGTCCGGGTACTTGGCCAGCAGGTCCGGCGGGCCGGAGACGCCCGGCGCGTCGGTCTTAAAGGTGATGTAGAAATGGTGCGCGCCCGGCAGCCCGCCTGGGGCCGCGGCGCGCTTCAGGGCAGCCTTCACGACGCCGCGCAGGGCTTCCTGCGCCATAGCCTCGTAATGCATCAAATCCTGAGCCGGAGGCTCTTGGGCCATCGGTGTCACCGCGGGAGGAAACGTACGCCCAAAAGGTAGCGTCTGCGCGGCCCCGCGCAAGGCGCGATGACCCGGTGCGGCAAGGACTTTTCAGCCCCGTGGCCGAAGGGCCCGATATCCGAAGGGAAGTGGGGGCTTCTGTTGCCAGGCGCCCCCGAGCCCCGCCTGGCGCTGCTAAGACACCAGGGCTTTAGGTCGACTACCGTCGCACCGCTTACGCGGCGAGGCGGATGTCTTCAGCGAAGTTATCGTTCGCAGTTAGATTAAGACCCGAAACGGTGGGTCAGGCCGGGAGAAAGCAACGCCTTTAGACGTCTGTCGATGCTGATCGGCCCCGCACAGCTCCGGCGATACCCGGAAGAAGATTGGTGGAGCCGCCGGGAATCGCACCCGGGTCCAGTCCGCTTATTACGCGCGCGTTTATCCCCATAGTCCGGTCGCCCGGACAGAAAGCAATATAGGGGATCGGGGTTTCCATTTGAAGAACCTCCGTCTCGAAAGCTGTCGCCGCGTAAGCCTTCGCCGTTGGCGCCGCCCGGCCGCGGGGCTAGCCTTTGGCCATTCAACGACAAAAGCATTTGGAGGAGACGACGATGGCGGGACGTCTGGCCGGCAAGGTCTGCATCATCACCGGCGCGAGCCGCGGCCTGGGGCAATATTGCGCGGTGGGCTACGGCCGCGAGGGGGCCAAGGTGGTGGTCGCCGCCCGCACCGAGAACGTCACCGACGAGCGGCTGCCGGGCACCATCTATGACACCGCCCGGCTGGTCGAAGAGGCCGGCGGCGAGGCCCTGCCACTGGTCTGCAACGTCGCCGACATGGAGAGCGTCGAGCAGATGGTCGAGCAGGTCCTGGCCAAGTGGGGCCGCATCGACGTGCTGATGACCAACGCCGCCGTGCAGCCGGCCGGCTTCATCTCCACCATCAAGCCCAAGTCCTGGGAGCTGGAGTTCAACATCAATGTCCACGGGCCGTTCCGCTGCATCCGCGCGGCCCTGCCGGCCATGCAGGCCCAGAAATCGGGCTCGATCATCAACATCTCTTCGATCGCGGCCACCGGCGGGTCCCACTACGGGGCGACCAAGCGCGCCATCGAGTCCATGACCATCGGCCTGGCCCGTGAGCTCAAGGACCAGGGCATCGCGGTGAACGCCATGAAGCCCGTCGGGGCCATCGAGACCCCGGGCCTCTTGTTCGGGCGCCCGCAGTCCCAGCGCCCCGGCGGCCAGGCCCGCCCTGAGCTGCCGCGTCCGGACTCCTATGTGGAGGCGGCGATCATCCTGGCCGCCGCGACGCCCGAGGCCATCACCGGCCAGGTGCTCAACGACGCCCAGATCGTCGAGCGCTACGCCCAGCCCGAGCTGAAGGACCGCTTCCGCGCCGAGAACCCGCAGAACTGGGTCGCGGCGATGACCGCCTAGCGCTCCGTCCCCGCCGCGCCGGTCGCCGCGTTCGGGGCGGCGGCCGCGCCTTCCTCGACCACGTTCGGCTCGGGGGTGAAGCTGGGGGCCTGGGCGCGGTTGGTGCGGGCGGCCTGCAGCCGGCCGCCGCTCTCGATCAGCTGGTTGTAGGCGGTGCGCTCGCGGGCGAAGTCGGCGCCCCTGGGGAACAGCACGTCGAAGCGGGTGTCCTGGCCGAGCGCCCCCTTCAGCGCCGCCTCCAGCGCGTCGGCCACCTGGCCGATCTCGGCTCGGTCGCAGGCCCGGCGCAGGGAGACGGCCCGGCCTGGGACCATCAGCGTCACGTCGTACGCGGTGCCCTCGACGCAGATCGCGTCGGCGGTGTCCTCGGCCTCGGTCACCCGCACCTCCCGCGGCGCCGACCACATCTGGTGGTTCCTGAGCGCCTGCAGCTGGGCCGCGGAGCCTTCCGGCAGCTCGGCGTTGATGTCGACCCGGCGGGCGATCCCCGGCTGGCAGCAGGCCAGCCCCGCCCGGGCCTGGACGAAGGCTTTGCCGTCTTGGCGGACCACCACCCGGGTCACCATCTGGCGCACGCTGCCGGAGGGGCGGACCCAGACCTCCAGGATCATCTCGTCGCCACGCAGCACCTGCCACTGCAGGGGCGGCAGGCCCCACAGGCGGTAGAGGGTGGCGTCGATCCCGTTGTCGACGGCGGTCATCCGCTCGCGCCGGCCGGCGCGCCGCCCGCCCAGCGGATCCAGGGCCTCGGCCGCCACAGGCCATTCGCCGTCCCACCAGTCCTTGGCGTCAGGGGCGGGGTAGGGCCAGGGCTGCACGGGCCCCGCCGGCTCGAGGACTTGCGCAGCGCGCCGGCCGAAGAATTGCGCCTCGGCGGAAGAGGCGAGGATCAGGAGCGGGGCCAGGGCATAGGCGAAGAGCCGGGCCATGGGCGCCTCCTCACATCGCTTCAGCTCCCCGGGTGATGGAAAGCACGCCCGTGCGCGAGAGTTCCACCAGCCCCAGCGGCCGCATCAGCTCCACGAAGGCGTCGATCTTGTTGGGCGCGCCGGAAACCTCGAACACGAAGCTCTCGTGGGTGGTGTCGATCACCCGGGCGCGAAAGATGTCGGAGACCCGCAGCGCCTCGACCCGTTCGGAGCCCGTGCTCTTCACCTTCACCAGGGCGAGCTCGCGCTCCAGGCCGTTGGGGTCGCGGGTCACGTCCTGGACCTCGCGGACCGAGACCATCTTCTCCAGCTGGGCCTCGATCTGGCCCAGCACGTGCGGCGTGCCGCGGGTGACGATGGTCACCCGGCTGGTGTGGGCCCGCCGGTCGGTCTCGGCGACGGTCAGGCTCTCGATGTTGTAGCCGCGCGCCGCGAACAGGCCGACCAGCCGGTGCAGCACGCCCGGCTCGTTGTCCACCA
>NZ_DATAGM010000262.1:0-1941 GCF_036263695.1 Phenylobacterium sp. | reverse complement strand
GATGGGTGGCCGGCATAAAGCCGGCCATGACGAAGGAGGGGGATGACGGGAGGGCGCATCCGCCGCGTAGCCCTCTAGGCCGGCTCGTCGTACACCTCACCGCATGTCGGGGTTATCTGAGGCTTACATCACGGGCGTCGGCAGCTTCCTGCCGGGCGAGCCCGTGTCCAGCGCGGCGATGGAGGCCTACCTCGGCCGCGTCGGCGGGCGGGAGAGCCTGTTCGGCCGCAAGGCGCTGCGCTGGAACGGCGTGGAGACGCGCCACTACGCCCTGACGCCCGACGGGACGCCCACCCACTCCAACGCCGGCATGTGCGCCCAGGCCGTCCGCGCGGCGGCGGACGCCGCGGGCCTCGGCGTGGAGGAGCTGTCCTTCCTCGCCGCGGCGACCACCCAGGGCGACTACCTGGTCCCGGGCCATGCGGCCGCGGTGCACGGCGAGCTGGGCTGCGGCCCCATGGAGATCGCCAGCTTCCAGTCGGTCTGCGGCTCCTCGCTGATGGCGGCCAAGTCGGCCTGGCTGTCGGTGCGGGCCGGCGAGCACGCCGCCGCGGCCGCCTGCGCCGGCGAGTTCTCCTCCCGCTGGTTCCGCCCGCAGTTCTACGAGGGCACCAGCCTGGTGGACGCCAAGGGCCGGCTGCGCAGCGAGGCCGACTTCCTGCGCTTCACCCTCTCCGACGGCGCGGGCGCGGTGGTGATGGAGGGCAAGCCGCGCCCGGACGGCCTCTCCCTGCGCGTGAAGTTCATCGACGTCGTCTCCCTGGCGGGCCAGTTCGACCCCTGCATGTGGGCCGGCGCCAGCCTCGATGACCGGACAGACCCACTCGCCACCTGGAGCCACGCCGGCCCGGCCGCCGCCCACGCCGCCGGCGCCGTCGCCCTGCTGCAGGACTTCGAGCTGCTCAAGCGGGTGATCCGCGCCTGGGTCGGCGTCTACCTGAAGAAGGTGGACGAGGGCCGCATCGACCCGGCCGCCGTCGACCACCTGCTCTGCCACTACTCGGCGCGCTCGCTGCGCGAGGAGATCGTCAGCCTGCTCGAGAAGACCGCCGGCATGATCCCGGAGGCGAAGTGGTTCTCCAACCTCTCCACCGTCGGCAACATCGGCTCGGCTTCCATCTGGGTGATGCTGGACGCCTTCCTGAAGACGGGCCGGCTGAAGCCGGGCCAGACCGTGCTGTGCGTCGTGCCCGAGAGCGGCCGGGCCTTCGTCGGCTTCATGCTGCTGGAGGCGGTCGGATGAGCGCCGTTCCCGATGTCCTGCGCCGGCTGACCGTCGCCTTCACCGAGTTCGAGGGCCGGCTCGACCAGACCCCGCTGATCCGCAAGCTGACCCGCGGCCGGTTTACCCTGGAGGACTACCGCGCCTTCCTGGTGAACCTGCGGCAGCAGGTGAAGGACGGGGCGCTGTGGATGAGCCGGGCGGCCTCCAACATCGACGAGGAGCACCTGGAATTGCGCTCCATGCTGATGCGCCATGCGGTGACCGAGCACCGCGACTTCCGCCTGCTGGAGGCCGACTTCGTGGCGGCCGGCGGCGACCTGGCTGAGATCCGCAGCGCCGAGAAGAACGTCGGCTCGGAGGCCCTGTCGGCCTGGATGTTCCACGAGGCCTCGCGGCCAAACCCCTTCGGGCTCCTCGGCGCGATGTGGATCATCGAGGGACTGGGCTCGATCAAGGCCGCCGAGTGGGGCCGGCTGGTCCAGCAGCGGCTCTCGCTGCCCGACGAGGCCGTGCGCTTCCTGCTCTACCACGGCGAGAACGACGCCGAGCACATCGGCGAGTTCGAGCGGATGCTGGGCCTCGTCCTGCCCGACGCATCCGTCGCGGAGCGGATCGTCAAGACCGCCCGGGTCACGGGGCGCCTCTACGCCCTCCAGATCGAGGAGATCGCCGCATGAGCGCAGCGGCCTTCGACCTCTCCGGCTACGATCCGAAGG
>NZ_DATAGM010000261.1:0-10800 GCF_036263695.1 Phenylobacterium sp. | reverse complement strand
TCCGGGCGAAGATGAAGCCCTGCAGCGAGCGGGCCGCGCCGCAGCTGATGTGGCCGATCGTCCAGATCACGAAGGCGGTGGCGAAGCCGATCCGCGCCCCCACCCGGTCCACGAACCGGCCGAACAGCAGGTAGCTGACCGCATAGGTGGCCTGGAACCAGAAGACCACGTCGGCATAGTCGGTCTCGCTCCACGCCAGGTCCTTCTCCAGCGTGGGCTTGAGCACCCCCAGCATCTGCCGGTCGACGTAGTTGATCACCATGGCCGTGAAGAGCAGGGCCACGACGATCCAGCGGTAGTTGCCGACCCTAATGGTCGGGGCGGCCTCGGAAGCCTGAGCCGTCATGCGTTTCCTCCTGGCGCATCACGTCTGCGCCTGCGCGGGCTCTACGGAGCAGCGCACCTGCCCCAGCGGCCCGAAGTCGATGGTGGCCGTGTCGCCGGCCTTCACGTCGTGGATGCCGGTGAGCTGGCCAGTGGAGACCCAGGTCCCCGCCTTCAGCGGCCGGCCGCGCCCGGCGGCGTGGCCGAGCAGGAAGGCCAGGCAGTCCGCCGGCCCGCCTTCCAGGTTTGCGGCCGAGCCCTCGCCGACCCGCACTCCGTTCACGATCGTGGCGCAGGTCAGGCTCTCTGCGGTCCGATCGCGCCAGCCGGGTATAGGCGGGCCGACGATCAGCCCGGCGTTGTTGCCGAAATCGGCGACGACGACCGCGGGGCCGAGGGCGTTGATGGCGGCCAGGGGGCTGCCGGCCAGCTCGGCGCCGATGTGCATGTCGGCGACAAGGCCCAGCGCTTCGTCCGCAGTCCAGCTCAGCTTGCCGGCCGGCGCATCGGCGCCCAGCCGGTAGAGCACCTCGGCCTCCACCGCGGCGAACCCGCCGGGAATGGCCGGAAAGGTCCCGGCGTGGACCGGCCCCTGCACCTTGGCGCGGAAGATCGGGCCCACCAGTCGGCTGACGCCGAACCGCGCCTGGCCGTCCGGCGGCACCTTGCCGATCTTCCAGCCGGCGATCTCGTCGGGCCACAGGCCGATGGCCGCCTCCTGAATCGCGTAGGACTCCGACAGGTCGGCGGGAACGGGGCCGGGGAAGGCGTCCAGCGCCTCTCCCGCCGCGCGCGCGGCGGTGAGGCGGCGGGCGATCGACAGGGCGTCCCGTGCTGCCTCGGCGGCGGCCGTCGGCTCATTCAAACGCTGATCCTCCCGCGGCGCGGCCCGCTGCCGGGGCCTTGTTCCGGCCTATAGGAAACCGGTGTCATTTTCAAATCAAGGCCGCGCTTAGACGGATGAGCATCAGGCTTCCAGGGCTTGATAGGGATCGGCGTCCAAGGCGGCGTAGGCGTCCCGCACCGCTGCGACGAACGGCTCTGCGGCGGCAAGCTCCCGCCGGAAGACGCTGGAAAGCCCCAGGAACTTCGCCACGTCCGCGCAGGCCGACTCGCCAGCCGCACGGCCGACCGCGAGAAGCTCATTGGCGAGGGGATCGACCAGGTCGTCGCCGCTGCGGGCCCGCTGGCGCACGAACAGCATCCAGGCGGCGAGGGGGACCGCCAGCCGCCGCAGCGGCCGCCCGGCCGCGAGCGCCTCGGCCGCCGTCTCGAGGATCCGGAACGGCAGCTTCTGCGAGCCGTCCCAGGCGATCTGCGAGAGGCGATGCTCGATCGCCGGGTTGCGGAAGCGCGCCAGCACCTCGCCGACGTAGGCCGTAAGGTCGAGCCCGGCCGCGGGCGTCAGGCTGGCCGCCGCATCCTGCCGCATCAGCCGCTCGACGAAGGCCGCGAGCCGCGCATCGCTCATCGCCTCGGCCACCGTTCCATGCCCCATCCGCAGGCCCACATAGGCCAGCGTCGAGTGGGCGCCGTTGAGGATCCGCAGCTTGGCCCGCTCGAAGGCCGCCACGTCGCTGGTGAGGGTGACGCCCGCCTCGGCGAAGGCGTCCGCCTCCGCCGCCGGCAGGTCCTCCACCACCCATTGGACGAATCGCTCCCGCTGGATTGGCCAGGCGTCCTGAAGCCCCAGCGCCTCGGCGGCGGCGGTGCGCAGCGCTTCGTCCGTCGCCGGCGTGATGCTGTCGACCATGGTGTTGGGGAACCGCGCCTCGGCCTCCATCCAGCCCACCAGTTCGGTCTCGCCGCGGGCTTGCGCCAGCTGCAGCACCGCCCGCTTCAGCCGCGCCCCGTTGCCCGAGAGGTTGTCGCAGGAGAGGGACGTGAAGGGGGCGGTCCCCGCCGCCCGCCGCGCTCGCAGGCCCGCCAGCACCCAGCCGACGAAGCTGACCGGCGCCGCCTCGCCCAGGTCCCGCCGCACGTCGGGATGAGCCAGGTCCAGGTCGCCCTCCGGCGTCAGGCAGTAGCCCTTCTCGGTGACCGTCGCTGTGACGATCCGAACCCTCGGGTCGACCAGCCGCCGCAGCACGGCCGCCGGATCACGCGGCGCGGTCGCCACCTCCAGCAGCGCGCCGATCACCCGCACCCGCGGCTGCGCCGCCTTCTCCACCAGCGCGTAGAGCCCGTCCTGCGGCTCGAGCGCCTGGCGCACAGCATCGCTCCGCAGCGACACCGCGCAGACGCCGAACCCCGGCCGGCGCGCCAGCATCTGGTCGAAGTAGAAGGCCTGGTGCGCCCGATGGAACGCGCCGGGCCCGAAGTGCACGACCCCGACCTGCGCCGAGGCGCGGTCGTAGGCGGGCGTCAGAACGCCTGCGTGCACCTGGCTCAAACTGGAGTTCGAGAGCCGCCTCACACCCCTTCTCCCCTCGCGGGAGAAGGTGGCCGGCGCAGCCGGACGGATGAGGGGGAAGGCGTCGGGGCGGCGCGGACGCCGGTGGTTCGCCTCCGGTGGGCCCCCCTCATCCAACCCCCTCCGGGGCCCACCTTCTCCCTCGAGGGGAGAAGGGGTGTCAGCAACACCGCGCTCAAAGCGTCACGCCCCGCTTCCAGAGGGCGATCTCGCGCTCGCCGTTCTCCTCGGCCCGTGTCGCCTGGCCGGAGGCGGTGGCCAGCACCAGGTCGAGCAGGGCCTCGGCGGCCGCATCCATCGGCTCGCCGGCGGCGATCCGGCCGGCGTCAAAGTCGATCCAATGCGGCTTGCGCTGGGCGAGGCTCGAGTTGGTGGAAAGCTTCAGGGTCGGGGCAGGGAAGCCCAGCGGCGTGCCCCGCCCGGTGGTGAACAGGATCACCGTCGCACCGGCCGCCGTCAGCGCCGTCGAGGAGACCGCATCGTTCCCCGGCGCCTCGAGCAGGGTCACGCCCGGCCGCGATGCCCGCCCGCCATAGCGCACCACCTCGGTCACCGGCGCGCGGCCCGCCTTCTGCACCGCCCCCAGCGACTTCTCCTCCAGCGTCGTCACCCCACCAGCGATGTTGCCGGGGGAGGGGTTCTCGCTGACCGGTTCGCCGTGGCTCAGGAAGTAGCTCTTGAAGTCGTTCACCACCGCGGCGAGGTCCTCGAACACCGTCGCATCGGCCGCCCTGGCCATCAGCAGCCGTTCGGCCCCGAAGATCTCCGGGATCTCCGTCAGCACCGCCGTTCCGCCCGACGCGGAGACCGCGTCCGCGATCCGCCCGACCAGCGGATTGGCTGTCAGGCCTGAGAACCCGTCCGAGCCGCCGCACTTCAGCCCGACCACCAGGTCCGACAGGGGGCAGGGCTCGCGCCGATCCTTCTCGGCGATCTCCACCAGGGCCTCGACGGCCGCCAGCCCCGCCTCGACCTCGTCCTCCTCGGCCTGCGCGGTGAAGGCCCGCAGGCGCTCGGGGTCGACGTCGCCCGCGCTCTCTAGCAGCGGCCCCAGCTGGTTGCTTTCGCAGCCCAGTCCGATCACCAGCACGCCGCCGGCGTTGGGATGGGCGGCCAGCGCCGCGGTGATCGCCCGCGTCGCCGCCAGGTCGCCACCGAGCTGCGAGCAGCCGAACGGGTGGGTCAGGGCATGCACTCCGTCCACCCGGCCCCGGAACCGGCGGTCCGCCTCGGCGGCGATCTTCTGCGCCGTGCGGGCCACGCAGCCGACGGTGGACAGGATCCAGATCTCGTTGCGCGTGCCGACGCGCCCGTTCCGGCGCCGATAGCCGTGGAAGGTCCTGGCTGGCGCGGGCGGCAGCGGCTCGGCCGCAGCGGGCTGATAGGCATAGCTCTCGAGCCCCTCCAGCAGCGTGGTCAGGTTGTGGGTGTGGACGTGGTCCCCCGGCGCGATGTCGGCGCTCGCCCCGCCGATCGGCCAGCCGTACTTGCGCACCGCCTCGCCCGCCGCGAGCGCCCTCAGCGCGACCTTATGGCCGGCCGGGATGTCCTGCCGCGCGACGACGCCGTCCGCCACCGCATCGCCCGCCGCGAGCCCGCGCAGCGCCACCGCCACGTCGTCCCGCGGGTCGATCCGCAACAGGGAAGCTGCCAACGCCATGGATCCATGGTAACCGGTGTCATAGTGACTTCAAGCCGTAAGGATGTCGCCATGCCCAGGCCGCTCTCGCTGCACGAGGACCGTCTGTTTCCGGCCGATCCGGGGGTGAGAGCGATCGCCCGGCGGCTGTATGGGCAGGTGAAGGACCTGCCGATCATCTCGCCCCACGGCCACACCGACCCGGCGTGGTTCGCCACCAACGCGCCGTTCTCCAACGCCGCCGAGCTGCTTCTGGCGCCGGACCACTACCTCTACCGAATGCTCTACAGCCAGGGCGTGGCCATGGACCGGCTGGCGGTGCCGAGCCGAAAGGGCGCTTCCAGCGCAGACCCTCGCGAGGCCTGGCGCCTGTTCGCCTCAAACCAGCACCTGTTCCGCGGCACGCCCAGCGCCATCTGGCTGGCCCACGTCTTCTCGGTCGTGTTCGGCTTCGACGTGGCGCTGGAGGCGCAGACCGCCGACCTCTACTACGACCGCATCAACGAACAGCTGGCGACCGAGACCTTCCGCCCCCGCGCCCTGTTCGACCGCTTCGGCATCGAGGCCCTGGCCACCACCGAGAGCCCGCACGAGAGCCTCGACCACCACGCCGCCATCCGCGCCAGCGGCTGGGGCGGGAACGTCATCACCGCCTACCGCCCCGATCCGGTGGTCGACTGCGAGCACGAGGCCTTCGCCGAGGCGCTGGGCCGGTTCGGCGAGCTGACCGGCCAGGACGTGATGAGCTGGCAGGGCTACCTCGAGGCCCATCGGATCCGCCGCGCCGCCTTCGCCGCCGCCGGCGCCACCTCGACCGACCACGGCCATCCCACCGCGGCCACCGCCGACCTTTCGCCTCCCGACGCAGAGCGGCTGTTCCAGACCATCGTCTCCGGCAAGGCCACGCCCGCCGAGGCCGAGCTGTTCCGCGCCCAGATGCTGACCGAGATGGCCCGCATGAGCCTCGACGACGGGCTGGTGATGCAGATCCACCCCGGCTCGTTCCGGAACCACAACGCCCAGGTGTTCGCCCGCTTCGGCCGCGACAAGGGCGCCGACATTCCCCAGGCCACCGACTACGTCCGCGCCCTGAAGCCGCTGCTCGACCGGTTCGGCAACGAGACGGACCTGACGGTCATCCTCTTCACCCTGGACGAGACGAGCTACGCCCGCGAGCTCGCCCCTCTGGCCGGCCACTATCCGATCCTGAAGTTGGGCCCCGCCTGGTGGTTCCACGACAGCCCGGAGGGCATGCGCCGGTTCCGCGAGCAGACCACGGAGACCGCCGGCTTCTACAACACCGTCGGCTTCAACGACGACACCCGCGCCTTCCTCTCCATCCCCGCCCGCCACGACGTCGCCCGCCGGGTGGACTGCGCGTTCCTGGCCAGGCTCGTGTCCGAGCACCGCATGGCCGAGGACGAGGCGGGGGAGGTGGCCGTCGACCTCGCCTACAATCTGCCCAGGCGGGCTTACAAGCTCGACCGAAAGCCGGCCCGCGAGCTCGCCGGCGCGGGCTGAGGTGGCGGCGCGCCCGCAGCGGCGCTATGACCTTACGCTGAGAGAAGAAGGGCGGTTCGGTTGGCCAGCAAGGGGCGGACAGGCGCGCGCGCAGCGTTGGAGTGGGACTCCAGCCGCCGTCCGACCATCAACGACATCGCCCGGCTGGCGCAGGTCTCCAAGAAGACCGTCTCGCGGGTCATCAACCAGTCGCCGTTCGTGAAGAACGACACCCGTGAGCGGGTGGCCGCCATCATGTCCGAGCTGGGCTATGTGCCGGACCCGCAGGCCCGGGGCCTGGCCTTCCGCCGCTCGTTCCTGATCGGCCTGGTCTACGACAACCCCAACCCGCAGTACGTCATCGACATGCAGCAGGGGATCCTCGACGCGGTCCGCGGCTCCGGCTTCGAGCTGCTGGTGCACCCCTGCGACCGCGCCAGCCCCAATTTCCTGACCGACGTGCGCACCTTCGTAGAGCGGCAGAAGCTGTTCGGCGTCGTCCTGCCGCCCTCGGTGTCCGAGGACGAGCGGCTTGCGAAACTTCTGACAGACATCGACTGCGGCTACGTCCGCATCGCCTCGGTGGTGCTGGACGCCTCCCCCAGCATGGTGGTCACCCACGACAACCGAGGCGGCTACCAGGCGGCCCGCCACCTGGCCGAGCTCGGGCACCGGGTGGTCGCCCACATCTCCGGCCCGGACACATTCCGCTCGGCCCACGAGCGCCGGCGCGGCTTCGTCGAGGGCCTCGTTGAGGGCGGCGTCGAGCTGCCGTCCCACCTGCGTTGCGAAGGCGCCTACACCTTCGATTCCGGCCTGGCCTGCGCCGACAAGCTGCTGAGGCTGAGCCCGCGGCCGACCGCCATCTTCACCGGCAACGACGAGATGGCCGCCGGCGTCTACCAGGCGGCCCGCAACCTAGGGCTTGAGATTCCGCGCGACCTTTCGGTGGTCGGCTACGACGACAGCCCGCTCGCCGCGCGGCTCTGGCCGCCCCTCACGACGGTGAAGCTGCCGATCCGCGAAATGGGCCGCACCGCCGCCCTGAAGCTGATCGGCGACCGCGAACCGGACCCCGCCGCCAAGCCCACCGAATTCGAGCCGGCGCTGATTGCGAGGGCCTCGACCGCCCCGCCGCCATAACCTCATCCCCGCACTGATCGGACGGGGAGGAGCTCACGCCGCCGCGCCGACTCCCCTGGCTCAGCCTCCACGGCTGAGCCCGGCCACGCGGGCGGCCAGCGCCGCGTTCAACCCCTCGTAAGCGGGCGTGAAGTCCCGCGCGAGGCGCTCGGGGGTGAAGCCGAGGGTGATCAGGCCGCCGAAGTCCTCGCCGTGCATCAGGCGGGTCCCCTCGGCGGCTTGTTCCAGCGTGAAGTGGTGGCGGCCGTTGAACAGCAGCGGGACCCACCCCGACCAGGCTAGCGCCTTGCCCGGCACGCAGGTGGTCACCGTCACCGTCTGGTCGATGGTCGTCCCGGGCCTGGCCAGGTTCAGGAAGGTCATCCGCACCTTAGCGCCCAGCCGCGCCTCGCCGCGCGCCCGGATGTTCAGCGGGTTCCACGCTTCGTAGCGGTCGAAGTCGGCCAGCACCGCCCAGACCTCGTCCGGCGGGGCGGGGATCAGGGCCTCGGTGCGCACGATCGGCATGTCAGGACCCCGTCGAGGTGTATCTGCCGACGCCGAACCGCCACGCCCACAACGATACCGCCAGGAAGGCGAACCCCGCCAGCGGCGCTGCCGGGCCAACCCAGGCCGGGGCGCCCGTCGGGTCCGCCCGGTCCAGGATCGCAACCACCGGGTAGTAGGCCACGCAGGCGATCGGGACCACGAACGTCAGAAACCTGCGGAACCAGGTCGCATAGATGCTCAACGGATAGTGCGCAGCCTGCACGCCGCCGTAGGTCAGCACGTTGGCTACTTCCAGGCTCTCCACCGTCCAGAAGGCGAGGGTGGCCTGCAGGACCACCAGGCCGGCGAACAGCGCCATGCCGCCGGCGATCGCGAATAGGGCCAGGCCCGTGTCCACGACGCTCCAGTGCGCTCCGCTCAACTGGACGCCGAGGACCAGCACGCCCAGCCCCTGGGCCGTGCGCCCGAACCGGCTCAGCCGGAACTCGTGCCCCACCAGCTGGAGCACAGTGGAGCGGGGCCGCAGCAGCACCCGGTCGAAGGCGCCGGTCTTCACGAACTCGCTGCCAAAGATGTCGAAGCCGCGGGTCACCAGGTCGGCGAACGAGAAGGCGATGTTGACCAGGCCGTAGAAGACGCAGACTTCGCCCAGGCTCCAGCCGCGGATCTGGCCGAACCGATCGAACAGGGCCCAGACCCCGACGATCTCCAGCACGGTCGCCAGGAACTGGCCGAGCGTCAGCATCGCCGCCGAAGCCGGGTACTGCATCTGCGCCCGGATCGAGGCGCCGAACAGCTTCATGACCAGCGCCGCGCCGCTCAACCCCTCAGCCCCCCTGCACCTGCAGCCGCGCCATCACCCGGCTCAGCGCCGCGCGCCCGATCAACACGAACGTCACGGTCCAGAAGGCCTGCAACCCCAGGCCCAGCCAGATCCCGTCGCCCGCCAGCCCGCCGAAGTAGATCCGGCAGGGGATGTCGAGCACGCCCGCGAACGGCTGGGCCAGCAGCCACGGCTGGAAGGCCTCCGGGTAGAGGGCCAGGGGGATGATGTTGCCGGAGAAGAGGATAGTCACGGGCATCGCCAGGGTGTTCACCCCGCGCTCATTCAGCGTCGCGGCCACCAGCACGTTCAGCAGCATGATGATGGCCGCCGAAAGCAGCGCCGCCAGCCCGAGCGAGACCACGAACGCCAGGCCTGCGGCCAACCCGGCGGGCGGTCGCCACGACCACTCGTGCAGCCCCAGCAGTGGCACGATGACCGCCGCCGTCGCCGCCATCAGCACCGCCCGCGGCGCCACCCTCGCCAGCATCCAGGCGAGCGCGCGGGCGTACCAGAACCCGTAGGTGTCCACCGGCCGCAGGCGGTCGTAGCCGACGCCCCCGGTGCGCACCGCCTGACCCACCTCCGGGTCGGCCCACCAGGGCTGCAGCACCAGGAAGGCCTGGGCGATCCAGGTGTAGGTGATGGTGTCGGCCAGGCTGATCGGCGCCCGCGCCGCCGCCGCCGGGGCCGAGGCGAAGAAGGCCGCATAGATCATCACCTTCAGCCCTCCCCACCACAGCTGGGTCGCGAACCCCGCCAGCGCCGCCGCGCGGTACTGCAGCGTCAGCTGGAATCGCGCGGCCAGCGCCGCCGTGTAGGGCCGGGCCCGCGCGCTCATGCCTCGCCGGCCCCATGCTGCTCGTAGAAGCGGGCGATCACCTCCTCGATGGCCGGCTCCTCGATATGGATGTCCTGCACCGGGTGGTCGGCGGCGATGCGCGCGATAAGCGCCGGGGTGGGGACTGTCGCAGGGTCGAAGGCCAGCTCAACCGAGCGCCCAGCCCGGGCCCGCACCACCACCCCGGGGATCACCAGCTCCGGCGCCTCGCCCTCGAAGTCGACGAACAGCCGCCGCTCGGCGAGGACGTTGGTCCTCAGGTCCTCGAACGGGCTGTCGGCCAGCACCCGCCCGTGGCCGATGACGATCACCCGCTCGGCCAGCGCCTCAATGTCGTGCATGTCATGGGTGGTCAGCAGCACGGTGACCCCGTGCTCCTTGTTCAGTCGCTTGACGAACCCGCGCACCGCCAGCTTGGCCGGCGCGTCGAGGCCGATGGTCGGCTCGTCGAGGAACAGGATCGAGGGGCTGTGCAGCAGCGCCGAGGCGATCTCCGCCCGCATCCGCTGGCCCAGCGACAGCTGCCGCACCGGCTGGTGCAGCAGGCTCTCGAGCCTGAGCAGCGCGACCAGCTCGTCCCGCCGCTCGCGGTAGGCCGCCGGCTCCACCCGGTAGATGGCCGCCAGCAGGTCGAAGCCGTCGATCACCGGCAGGTCCCACCACAGCTGGGTGCGTTGGCCGAACACCACCCCGATCCGGCCCACGTGCTTCTGCCGGTCTTTCCAGGGTACGAGCCCGTCGACTTCCACCCGGCCCGCGTCCGGCGTCAGGATCCCCGACAGGATCTTGATGGTCGTCGACTTGCCGGCGCCGTTCGGGCCGATGAAGCCCAGGAGCTCGCCGCGCTCCAGGCTGAAAGAGACCCCCTTCAGCGCTTCCACCGCTCGATGCCGTCGGCGCAGCAGCCCGCGCACGGCGCCCAGGGCGCCGGGCTCGCGTTCGGCGACGCGAAAGGTCTTGACCAGGTCCTGAACCAGGATCTGGGGCACGGGCGTACGCCTTGATTGTCAAAGAGGGACGGCGACGCTAGCCGAACCCCGTTCCCCTGGCAAACGGCGAAGCTGCGCCCCACAACTACCCGCCCCGCGTTCGCGGGGGAGGTAGAGTGCTGAGAGGAGCCGGCGCTTGCCAGCCCTGACACCGGTGTCAATATGCCCCGCATGAGCCCGAAGATCACCCGCCGCACCAGCCTCTTCGCCACGGCCGCCGCCGCGTTCGCCGGCCCCGCCGCCGCCCAGGCGCCGTCGCGCGAGGCGGTGCTGGCGGCCATGCGTCGGGCCACGGCCTTCATGACCGACAAGGTGGCGACAAGGGGCGGCTACGTCTGGGCCTACCTGCCGGACTTCTCCCGCCGCTGGGGCGAGCTGGAGGCCAAGCCGAGCATGGTCTGGGTGCAGCCGCCGGGCACGGCCACCATGGGCCACCTCTATCTGGACGCCTTCCACGCCACGGGCGACGCCCGCTACTACGCCGCCGCGGAAGCCGTCGCCGGCGCGCTGATCGCTGGCCAGCACCCCTCCGGCGGCTGGAACTACCTCATCGATTTCGCCGGCGAGGCCTCGCTCAAGGACTGGTACGAAACCTTGGGCGCCAACGCCTGGCGGATGGAGGAATTCCACCACCACCTC
>NZ_DATAGM010000260.1:0-7204 GCF_036263695.1 Phenylobacterium sp. | reverse complement strand
AGATGGGCCACGGGGCGTTCCGCGACGGCTTTGCGGTGCAGATCGCCAATCCCAAGGCGTTGTTGTTCATCACGGCCATCCTGCCGCCGTTCCTCGACCTGGAGCGGCCGCTGATCCCTCAGGTGGCGGTGTTCGCCGCCGTCGGCGTCGGCCTCGACATGCTGGCGATGTGCACCTATGGGCTCGGCGGCGCTGCGCTGGCCGCGCGGATGAACCAGCCGGCTTTCCGGCGCCGCTTCGACGTGTTCGTCGGCCTGCTCCTGATCGTCGTCGCCGCCCTCATCCTGCTTCGGGGCTGATCGGCGCAACTCCTGTTCCTTCCGGGCATTTTTTAGGCGATATCCTTCACTTCGAGGGACGCCCGGAGACCTAGAGCAAGTTCATGAAACGCAAGTCGGCCGCCCTCGCCGCCGTCCTGGCGCTCGGCGCCACGCTCGCGGCCTGTGCAACGGCCACACCCTATCAACCCAACATCCCCGGCCAGGCGGTCTCGGGCGGCTTCTCCGAAATCCGTCTCGAGCCCGACCGCTTTCGGGTGACCTTCGCCGGCAACAGCCTCACCTCGCGGGAGACTGTGGAAGGCTACCTCCTCTTCCGCGCCGCCGAGCTGACGGTTCAGCAGGGCTACGACTGGTTCGAGATCGTCGACCGCGCCACCGACCGGCAGACCCGCACCTATGTGGAGCCGGACCCGTTCTACCGGCCCTGGTGGGGCCCGGGCTACTACGGTTGGCGGCCGCACTGGCGTTATTACGGCCGCCCGTTCGGCTGGCGGACCTGGGATCCCTTCTGGGGCGACCCGTTCTGGGCCGACCGCTATGACGTGCGCACCATCGACAAGTACGAGGCGACGGCCGAGATCCTGATGCACCGGGGTCCGAAGCCCGCGGGCGATCCGCGCGCCTTCGACGCCCGTGCGGTGATGGAGGGCCTCGGGCCGCGCATCGTCTACCCCGCGCCGCGCTGACGGACGAGGGGGGCAGGCCGCCTGCCCCCCTTTGCGTCATCTGGGATGGGGGCCGGCGCTTGGATGTGCGCTGTCGCTGACTTCGTTCCGGACCTTGCGTACGCCGTGCACCATCAGTGCAATTGACTCGGCCTTCTGCGCGTCGCCGGGGCTGCGGGCCCGGCCCTTAAGCGTCACCTCCCCGTCGCTGACCTCCACCTCCAGGTCCGAAGCGTCAACGCGGTCGTCTTCCGCCAGGCGCTCACAGACGTCCTCGTGGATGCGCTCGTCGCCGCGCGCCCAGCTCGAGGGCCCGCGACCGCGGTGCTGGCCTTCACGACCTCCCGAGACGCGCATCCCAGGTCCCCCGCGGTGGTCGGCGAAGGAGCCGCCGCCTTGCGCGGGGCCGCCGCCGTAACTGGCGCTATAGACGTCCTCTCCGCCACGCGCGCCGCCGAAGCCGCCGCCGCGTCCACCCACGCTTCGGTCGTAGTCGCCACCCGAGAAGCCGCCGCCGTAGTCCTCGCCGCCCGCGCCGCCGCGGTAGTCGGAGGGCGCCAGGCTGCCGCCGTAGCCTTGGCCCCAGCTGCCGTCGAACCCCGTGTTCAGGCCACCGCCGAAATCCCGGCCGAAGCCCTGACCGTAGCCGGGCGCCCCGTATCCGCGGCCGACATCGCGGCCCTCCGTTCCACCGCGTGTGCGTCTGCGGTCCATCGCCGTCTCCTGATCTGATCAGGCAGGCAACCGGCGCGGAAGAGGCCCTGTTCCCGCCGGCTCAGGCCGCCGCCCGGACCCAGCGGCTCAGGTCGCGCTCCCAGCCCATCAGCGCCAGCCCCGAGGCGATCGATTCCAGCTCCGCGCCGGTCTCGATGCGCGCCGGGTCGAACCGCTCGTGAAAGATGCGCCGCACGGCCGGCACCAGAGACGAGCCGCCGGTCAGGAAGATGCGATCGATCTCGGAGGCCTGCAGGCCCGCATCGTCCAGCGCCTCGCCGACCGCGCGGGTGATCAGGCCGAGCTCCGGGGCGATCCACTCCTCGAACTCGCCGCGCTCCACTTCGCGCACGATCGAGATGTCGCCGGCTTCGAAGCGGAATTCAGCCCGCCCCTGCGCCGACAGCGCTTCCTTGAGCCGGGAGACCGACTTGTAGAGGACGTAGCCGTAGTTCTCGTCCAGCACCTCCACGAGGCGGCGCAGCTTCTCCGGCTCGCGGGCCTGGCGCACCAGGCTGCGGATCTCGCGCATGTCGCGGCTGGCGCGCATCAGGGCCAGCTGATCCCAGCGGGCGAATGCGGTGTAGTAGCGGTTGGGGATCGGCAGCACCTTGCCGAAGCTGACGTAGTCCGAGCCCTTGCCGAGCTGGGGCGAGACCAGCCGGTCGATGATCCGGTAATCGAAGGCGTCGCCGGCCACGCCGACCCCGGAGCGCCCCAGCGGCTCGGCGCGGATCTCGCTGCCCTGACGGGTGAAACGGATAATCGAAAAGTCGCTGGTGCCGCCGCCAAAGTCGCCGACCAGGACGGTGGCGTCGTGGTCGAGCTCGCGGGCGAAGAAGAAGGCCGCCCCCACCGGCTCGTAGGCGTAGAGGATCTCGGAAAACCCCAGCCGGCGGAACGCCGCCTCGTACCGGGCGATGGCCAGTTCCGGATTGGGCGAGGCGCCGGCGAAGTTCACCGGCCGGCCGACGATCACCCGGCTGGGCAGGTCCTTCAGCTGGCCGCCCGCATAGTCGCGCAGCCGTAGCAGGAAGGCCGAGAGCAGGTCCTCGAACTGGTAGCGGCGGCCGAGGATCTCCGTCTCGGTGAAGCTTTCGCTGGCCGCGAAGCTCTTGAAGGACTGGATGAAGCGGGTCTCGCCGGGATCCTCGACATAGGCCTCGATCGCCCAGGGGCCGGCCTCCACCGTCCGCTCCGACGGCCGCTCCGGCGGGGCGTAGTAGGACAGCGCCGAGCGGAAGGCGAACAGCTCGCCCTCGGGCGCGGGGAAGCGCACGAGGTGCGCCGGCCGGCCCTGCTCCGCCAGGGCGACGACGGTGTTGGTCGTGCCGAAATCGATTCCGATACTGACGGTCAACGGACGCTCTCCATGGCGGGGCGGGCGACGGATCGCCGCCGCCCCGATCCGGCGCGCGATCCCGTTAGGTGCGGTCGGGGGCGAGCCGCATCAGGAGGCGGCCTCCTTGATGGGGCTCTCGTAGGCGGCGACGGTCGCCATCTGCAGGATCCGCGAGACCGAGGCCGACAACGGGCAGATCTGCACGGCCTTGCTCATGCCCAGCAGGATCGGCCCCACCACCGTGGCGGCGCCGAGCGTCTGGACCAGCTGGGTCGAGATCGCCGCCGAGTGGATGGCCGGCATGATCAGCACGTTGGCCGGGCCGGTCAGGCGCATGAAGGGGTAGTTGACCCGCCGCGTCGGATCGAGCGCCAGCTGCGGCGGCATCTCGCCCTCGTACTCGAAGTCGACCTTCATGGTGTCGAGCAGCGCCACAGCCTCGCGCACCTTCGTGGAGCGCTGGCCCATCGGCTGCCCGAAGGTGGAGTAGGAGAGGAAGGCGACGCGCGGCGTGTGGCCCAGCGAGCGGACCGCCGCGGCGGCCTGCTTGGCGATCTCCACCAGCGCCTCGGCCTCGGGCATCTCGGTGACGTTGGTGTCGGCGATGAACAGGGTGCGCCCGCGCGCCAGCAGCACGCTCATGCCCAGCACCCGCCCGCCCGGCGCCGGGTCGATCACTTGGCTGACTTCGTCCAGCACGGTGTCGAAGGTGCGGGTGACCCCGGTGACCATGGCGTCGGCCTTGCCGAGCGCCACCATCGAGGCGGCGAAGACATTGCGGTCCTGGTTGATCAGCCGCTGGGCGTCGCGGCGCAGCATGCCCTTGCGCTGCTGGCGCGCGTAGAGGTGGTCCACGAACTCGGCGTTCCAGTGGCTCAGCCGCGCGTTGATGATCTCCAGCTTCACGTCTGCGGGGTCGAGGCCGACTTGGCGCATGTTCTCGTGCACCAGCTCCTCGCGGCCCACCAGCAGCGGATGGCCCAGGCCGGCGCTCTGGAAGGCGTAGGCGGCGCGGATGACGCTGGGCTCCTCGCCCTCGGCGAACACCACCCGTTTGCGCGGATTGGCCAGGACCGAGTCCTGCAGCTGCTGCAGGAAGGCGGCGGTGGGATCCAGCCGCTGGGCGAGCGAGGCCCGGTAGGCGTCCATGTCCTCGATCGGCTTGCGGGCCACCCCGGTGTCCATCGCCGCCTGGGCGACGAACGGCGGGATGTACCAGATCAGCCGCGGATCGAACGGCGCCGGGATGATGTAGTTGGGGCCGAACTTCAGGTGGCCGCCATGGTACGCCGCCGCGACCTCGTCGGGCACGTCCTCCCGGGCCAGCTGGGCCAGCGCGTTGGCGCAGGCGATCTTCATCTCCATGTTCACGCGCCGGGCCCGAACGTCGAGCGCCCCGCGGAAGATGTAGGGGAAGCCCAGGACGTTATTGACCTGGTTGGGATAGTCGCTGCGGCCGGTAGCGACGATGGCGTCGGGACGCACCGCGTGCACCTCTTCCGGGGTGATCTCCGGGTCCGGGTTGGCCATGGCGAAGATGATCGGCTTGTCCGCCATGGACATGACCATCTCTTGGGTGACGGCGCCCTTCACCGACAGGCCGAGGAAGACGTCCGCGCCCTTCATGGCGTCGGCCAGAGTCCGCGCGTCGGTCTCCACCGCGTGGGCGCTCTTCCACTGGTTCATGCCGTTTGTCCGGCCGCGGTAGATGACGCCGGTGTTGTCGACGGCGATGCAGTTCTCGGACCGCACGCCCATCGCCTTCATCAGCTCCAGAGAGGCGATGCCCGCCGCGCCAGCGCCGCACAGCACGACCTTCACGTCCTTCAGGTCGCGGCCGGTGATCTCGCAGGCGTTGATCAGGCCGGCCGCGGAGATGATCGCCGTGCCGTGCTGATCGTCGTGGAACACCGGGATGTCGAGCAGCTCCTGCAGCTCGGTCTCGATGCGGAAGCACTCCGGGCTCTTGATGTCCTCGAGGTTGATGCCCCCGTAGGTCAGGCCGATGTTCTTGATGACGGTGATGATCTCGTCGGGGTCGGTGGCGGCCACCTCCACGTCGATCGAGTCCACGTCGGCGAAGCGCTTGAAGAGGACGCTCTTGCCCTCCATCACCGGCTTCGACGCCAGCGCCCCAAGGTTGCCCAGCCCCAGGATGGCCGTGCCGTTGGAGATCACCGCCACCAGGTTGCCCTTCGAGGTGTAGTCGTAGGCGGCCTCCGGGTTCTCCGCGATCGCCAGGACCGGCACCGCCACCCCCGGCGAATAGGCGAGCGACAGGTCGCGCTGCGTCGCCATCGGCTTGGTGGCGGCGATGGCCACCTTGCCGGGCGTCGGATAGCGGTGGAAGTCCAGCGCCTCCTGATCGGTGAAGGTGCGTTTTTCGGAGTCGCTCATGGCGGCGATTTCGGACTCTGGTGGTGGCTGGGTGAAAGAGCCGCGCAACCTACAGAGACGCGCCCTGCGGAACAACCTCTGCGGCCGAGCTTCGCACCGACCGGCCATTGCCACCGTGGCGGAACAACCGGACCCTCTTGCCCGCGCGAGGTGATTCGGGATGGTGCACGAGGCGAGGCGGCGCGGGCGGCCGCGGGAGTACGATCCCGAGCAGGCGCTCGCCCAGGCGACCGACGCCTTCTGGCGCTCCGGGTTCGCGGCGACGTCCCTGGACGAGCTCTCGGCGGCCACCGGCATGCACCGGCCGAGCCTCTACGCCGCCTTCGGCGACAAGCGCGCCCTGCACCTGAAGGCCCTCGAGCGCTATCGGCAGGAGACCTGGGGACGGATCGTGGGTCAGCTGCAGGCGCAGGTCCCGCTGGTGGAGGCCCTGTCGCGGGTCTTCGCCGAGGGGCTGGCGGTCTACCTTTCGGGCCACGAAGGCCCCCGGGGCTGCTTCATCGTCGGGACGGCCCTGCCGGAGGCGCTCACCGATGCGGAGGTCCGGTCCGCCGTCGCCGCCGGCTTGGCGGAGCTGGACGAAGCCTTCGAGGCCCGTTTCCGGGGGGCGCGCGAGGCTGGCGAGATCAGCGCCGAGGCCGACCCGGTGGCGCTCGCGCGGATGGCCGCCGCCATCCTGCACACGCTGTCGATCCGCGCCCGGGCCGGCGACCGCCAGGAGGTGCTGGCCCAGACCGCCGCGGCCGGCGTGCAGCTGCTCTCCGGCGCCCGCACCCCGGTTTCCCGTTGACCCGGCCCATCGCGTGAGAGACTAGCCGCGCCTTGAGCCAAGAGGAGGCCGCCCTGTCCGAGCCGATCAAGATCGCCATCGCCGGCGCCGACGGGCGGATGGGCCGGGCCGTGGCCGCGGCGCTGGACGGGCGGGACGACGTGGTCCTGGCGGCCGGCTTCAACCGACGCGTGGCGCGCGACGAGGGGCTGATTCCGGCCGAGGAGGCCATCGACGCCGCCGACGTCATCATCGACTTCACCACCCCCGCCGCCTCCGCCGCCCTGGCCGAGCGGCTGGCGCAGATCGGCGGCAAGGCCCTGGTCTCGGGCCCCACCGGCTGGAGCGACGAGGACCTGGGCCGCATCGCCAAGGCGGCGGAGCGGGTCGCCATCGTGCGGGCCGGCAACTTCTCGCTGGGCGTCAACATGCTGATGGGGCTGGTCCGCCAGGCCGCCGCAGCGCTCCCGGCCCGCGACTACGACATCGAGGTCCTGGAAGCCCACCACCGCCGCAAGGTGGACGCTCCCTCCGGCACCGCCCTGATGCTGGGCGAAGCCGCCGCCGACGGCCGCGGCGTGAAGCTGCCCGACGTCGCCCAGCGGGCCCGCGACGGCATCACCGGCGCACGGCGGGCCGGCGACATCGGCTTCGCCGTGCTGCGCGGCGGCGGCATCGTCGGCGAACACTCGGTGGTGTTCGCCGCCGAGGACGAAATCCTGACCTTCTCCCATTCCGCCCGGGACCGCAGCCTGTTCGCCCGCGGCGCGGTGGAGGCGGCCCGCTGGGTGGCCGGCAAGCCGCCGGGCGAATACGACATGCAGGACGTCCTGGGGATGAAGTCCCGATCCTGATGGCCGACCTGCTCGCCCGCGACGCCACCGCCCAGATCGCCGCCCTGCAGGCGAAGACGGTGAGCGCGGTCGAGCTGCTGCAGGCCGCCATCGCCCGTCATGAGCAATGCCACGGCGAGCTGAACGCGGTGGTCGCCACCGGCGTCGACCGCGCCCTGCTGCAGGCCAAGGCCATCGACGAG
>NZ_DATAGM010000259.1:0-6727 GCF_036263695.1 Phenylobacterium sp. | reverse complement strand
ATCCTCGGGTGAGGTTGACGCTCGCGTCCAAGAGCGCCGCCAGGGCCGCCGTGCTGACCGGCGCAGGCGTGCCGTTCGAGACCGCCGGCTCCGGCGTGGACGAGGACGCTATCAAGCGCGTCATGCTGGCCGAAGGCGCGGGCCCGAAGGAGATCGCCGAGGCGCTGGCCGAGGCGAAGGCTGTGGCCGTTTCGCAGAATCGGCCCGGCCTCGTAATCGGCGCCGACCAGACGCTCGACCTGGCCGGCGAGCTCTACGACAAGGTGGAGACCGTCGCGGCCGCCCGCGACCGCCTGCTGCGCCTGAAGGGCCGCCCGCACCAGCTCCATTCGGCGGTGGTGGTCGCCGAAGACGGGCAGGTCGTCTGGCGCGAGACCGCCAGCGCGACCCTCACCATGCGCGACTTCTCCGACGCCTTCCTGGAGGGCTACCTCGCCGACGAAGGCGAGGCGGCGCTGGGCTCGGTCGGCTGCTATCGACTTGAGGGCCCCGGCGCCCAGCTGTTCTCGAAGATCCAGGGCGACTACTTCGCCATCCTGGGCCTGCCGCTGATGGGCCTGTTGGAGCTGCTTCGCCGCCGGGGCGTGCTGACCGCATGATCACCGGGGCCACCACCGTCGCCGGGGTCGTCGGATCCCCGGTGCGACACTCCCTCAGCCCCCTGATCCACAACGCGTGGCTGGCGGCGGCCGGGGTCGACGGCGTCTACGTCCCCTTCAGCCCGCCGCCGCACGGCTTCAAGGACTTCGTCAGGGGTCTGCGCGGCGGCGCCGTCCGCGGCGTGAATGTCACCCTCCCCTTCAAAGAGGAGGCGATGATGGCGGCCGACGAGATCAGCCCGCGCGCCGACCTGGCGGGGGCGTCCAACCTGCTGATCTTCACCGCCGAGGGCCACATCCTGGCCGACAACACGGACGGGCTGGGGCTGCTGCACGCCTTCCAGGTCCAGGCGCCCGGCTTCGATCCCAAGGCGGGGCCGGTGGTCATCCTCGGCGCGGGGGGGGCGGCGCGGGGCGCCGCCGCCGCCTTCGTCGCGGCCGGCGCGCCGGAAGTCCGCATCGTCAACCGCACCTACATGCGCGCCGAGCAGATCGCCGGCGGCCTGGGCTCCACGGTCGTTCCCCTTCCCCTCGACCGCATGGCCGAGGCGCTGGGGGGCGTAATCGCCGTAATCAACGCCACCTCCGCCGGCCTCTCGGGCGACGGCGACCTGAACGTGCCGCTGGAGGCCACGCCCACTGACGCGGTGGTGATGGACATGGTCTACAAGCCGCTCAGAACGCCCTTCCTGGCCCGGGCCGAGGCGATCGGCCGCCGCACGGTGGACGGCCTGGAGATGCTGATCGGCCAGGCCATTCCCTCGTTCGAGGCCTTCTTCGGCCGTTCGCCGCCCGCCGAGGTGGACGTCAGGGCCCTTTGCCTGGAGGCGCTGTCCCAATGATCGTCATCGGCCTGACCGGCTCCATCGGCATGGGCAAGTCCACCACCGCCAAGATGTTCGAGGAGGAGGGCGTGCCGGTCTACGACGCCGACGCCGAGGTCCACCGCCTCTACGCCAAGGGCGGGGCCGGGGTGGCGCCCGTCGAGGCGGCGTTTCCCGGCGTGACGCGTGACGGCGCCGTCGACCGCGAGGAGCTCGGCAAGCGGGTGCTGAACAACCCCGAGGCGCTGCGCAAGCTGCAGTCCATCGTTTACCCGCTGATGCAGAGCCGCCAGGGCTTCCTCGAGAAGGCGCGCGCCGAGGGCAAGGACATGGCGGTGCTGGACATCCCGCTGCTGTTCGAGACCGGCGGCGAGAAGAACGTCGATGCGGTGGTGGTCGCCTCGGCGCCGGCGCAGGTGCAGCGCGTCCGCGTCCTCGACCGCGAGGGCATGACCGAGGAGAAGCTCAACGCCATCCTCGCCAAGCAGCTGCCCGACGCCGAAAAGCGCAAGCGCGCCGACTTCATCGTCGAGACCGGCGCGGGGTTCGAGGCGGCCCGGGGCCAGGTGCGCCAGATCATCGCTGCGCTGCGGGCGCGACAGAAGGCAAGTTGAAGCCGGCCGCGAACCTGGGCACAGATCGGACATGGCCCGCGAGATCGTCCTCGACACCGAGACCACCGGATTCGACCCGGCGACCGGCGACCGGCTGGTGGAAATCGCCTGCCTCGAGATCGAGGACTTCATCCCGACCGGGCGCAGCTATCACACCTACATCGACCCGGAGCGGGACATGCCCCCCGAGGCCGAGCGGGTGCACGGCCTGTCCACCGCATTCCTGCGCGGCAAGCCCAAGGTCCACGAGATCGTCGACGAGTTCCTGGACTTCGTGGGCGACGCCCCGATCATCGCCCACAACGCGACCTTCGACCGGACCTTCGTCAACTACGAGCTGGGGGTCTGCAACCGGGGCCACCTGCCGGAACAGCGCTGGATCGACACCCTGGCTCTCGCCAAGCAGCGCTTCCCGGGTATGCACAACTCCCTCGACGCGCTCTGCAAGCGCTTCAAGATCTCGCTCGTCGACCGAGAGAAACACGGCGCGCTGATCGACGCCCGGCTGCTGGCCGCCGTCTACCTGGAGCTGAAGGGCGGCCGCGAGCGCCGTCTGGAGCTGACCACCACCGCCGCGGTGGCCGCCGTCTCGGTCGCCCGTCAGAGCGCCTATGGGGCCCGGCCGCGTCCGCTGCCCTTCCGCTCTACGGAGACAGAACGTGAGCTGCACGCCGCCTTTGTGCGGGACATTCTCAAGTCCGACGTCCTCTGGAAGAAGCACGGGCTGGAGTAGCCCCGCCCTACTCATTTCGAGGGGGGGCTTAAGGACCGGTTAGAGAACGTGGGTCTACCGTTCGGCATGCGATCCCGCGCACGCCAGACCGAAAACCGCGAGCTCCCTGAGGCGCTTCAGGAAGTGCTGCTCGTCCGGCGCCAGCAGCTGTGGTTTCGGGTCGTCAGCAACCTGAGCATCGCCCTCGCCTTCGGGCCGATTTCCGGTTGGGCGGTCTGCGCGATCTGGTCGGTCGCCTACATCGCCCTGCAACTCTTCGAGCGCAGCCTGAAGCGCGTCACCTCGGTCGACGCCGTGCTTGGGCTGCTGGCGGTCAACAGCGCGGTCTTCGGGGTGTTCGCCCTCTGGGGCCCACTAACCGACGGGCCCTGGGGTGTCGCGGGCGGCATGGCTCTGCTGGCGGGAGCGCTGCTCAACACCGCCATGTCCAACCGGCGGTCGGGCGCGGCCTTCGCGGCGGCGACGACCCCGTTCGGCGTCTACCTCGCGATCATGCCGTTGGTGGCCTTGCACGTCGGAGCTGAGCCTCGGCACCTCTCCATGCTGGCCCTCGCTGGTGGGCTGATCCTCCTGATGACGGTGTTGATCTGGCGCGCGTCGGCGAAGGCCCTCACGGCCGAAAGCCAGGCCCGCGAACTGGCCGAAGCCGCGCACGCCGCAAAGAGCGCCTATGTAGCCGCCGTCAGCCATGAGCTGCGCACCCCAATCAGCGCGATCCTGGCGGGCGCCAAGGCCGGCGAGGCTGTCGGCGGACGCGATAACCAACTGATCCTCGACGCCGCGCGGATGATGCGCGCCCTGCTGGACGACCTGCTCGACCACGCCAAGCTGGAAGCGGGGCGGATGAACGTCGAGGTCATCGCCTTCGACCTGCGCCGGCTGGTGCTGGACACGGTCCGGTTCTGGCGCCCCGAGGCCGGGGCCCGCGGGCTGCGGCTGACGTTGGACGGGGCGCACGCCTTGCCTCGGTGGGTCGATGGCGATCCGATCCGGATCCGCCAGGTGCTCAACAACCTGTTCTCCAACGCAATGAAGTTCACCGACGAGGGCTCGGTCGGCCTGCGCATCGTGTGCGCCGAGGCCGACGGGGGCCTGCGCCTGGAGCTCACTGTCACTGACACGGGCGCCGGCATGACCGCCGAGCAGGTGGAGCGGCTGTTCAGCCCCTTCAGCCAGGCCGAGACCAGCATCGCCCGCACCCATGGCGGGACGGGCCTGGGCCTCGCCATCAGCCGCGAGCTCGCCCGCCTGATGGGCGGCGACGTGACGGTGACCAGCACGCCGGGCCAGGGCTCCAGCTTCCGGTTCGACCTGCAGGTGCAGCCGGCCGCTCCGCTCGCGCTCGAGCAAGCGCCGGCCGAACCCGCCTCCGCCGGGCTGCGGATCCTGGTCGCCGACGACCACGACGTGAATCGCCGGGCCTTCAGCCTGCTCCTGACGCCCATCGCCGCCGAAATCGTTTGCGTCGCCGACGGTCAGGAGGCGGTGGAGGCGGCCGCCCGCCAGACCTTCGACCTGGTGCTGCTCGACCTCAACATGCCCCGCATGGACGGCCTGGAAGCCGCCCGCCGCCTGCGGGCGGAGCACGGCGCCGGGCTGAAGCTCATCGCCCTGACCGGCGCGACCTCGGACAAGGACGTCCAGGCGTGCCGCGACGCCGGCATGGACGGCTTCGTCGCCAAGCCGGTGGAAGCCCAGGCCCTCATCGCCGCGATCGTCGAAGCGTTCGACGAGGCCGAGATCCCGGACGCCGCCGCAGCCTAGGGCGCCGCGCCGTTGACAACCCCATTCGCCAGACCTGTATTGTTCGATAAGCGAACAAACGGTCGGATGACGGATGGCGGAGGAGCAGGAGCTGGGCGAGCTCGGACAGGCGCTGCAGCGGCTGGTCTACCGCCTGAGCCGGGAACTGCGGGCCCGCTCCGCCGGCGGCGGGGTCTCCGGCGCCGACGCCCTTTCGCTATATGAAGTGCGGCGGCGGCCCGGGATCGGGGTCACTGAGCTAGCCGGCATCGAGAAGGTCAACCGCTCGGTGATGAGCGAGCGGGTGGCGCGCCTGGAGACCGCGGGGCTGGTGGAGCGGCTGACGGATCCGGCCGGCGATCGCCGGCGCTTCGGGCTGCAGATCTCACCGAAGGGCCGCGAGTTCCTGCTGCAGGTCAGCCGCCAGCGGCGCGACTGGATGGCGGAACGGCTGACGACCCTGACGGCCGATGAGCGCGGCGCGGTGCACCTGGCCGTGCGCTCGCTGGAACGGCTGCTGCGCGACGCACCGGACGCAAAACCCAACGAAAACGACGAAAGGGAGAAGAGCCAATGAAGCGGCGAGTTGCGATCAGGGTGGCCGCGGCGGCCGGCGCCGTGGCCCTGCTGGCGGGGCCGGCTGCAACCCAGACCAGCGACAACACCAATGGCCAGCTGCGCTGCCCGCCGACCAAGTGCCCGGGCGAGCTGGTGATCAATCCCGGCACGGTGGTCGATGCGAAGACCGGCCGGAAGTTCTTCCTCGATTATCCCAAGGACTGGAAACCGGGCGACAAGGTCACCTTCGTGCTGAACCTCCACGGGGGCGGCAGCTACGGCAACTGGCAGCGCCACTACTTCCCGATCGTCGACTATGTGGACAAGTACGACCTGGTGGTCGCCACTCCGAACGCGCCGCCGAGGGTCTGGCGGGCCGAGGACGATCCTCACCTACAGAACATCGTCGAGATGGCCGAAGCCAAGTTCGGCAAGCAGAACATCCAGCGGTTCTGGCTGGCTGGCCACAGCCAGGGCGGGGCGACTTCCCGGCGGATCGTCTGCTCGGACTTCTTCCGCACCCGCGTCGACGGCTTCCTCAGCCTGTCCGGTGGACGGGTCGGCGGCCAACCCGGGCGACCGTCAGGGCCCTTCCGCGCGCCGCAGCGGGGCGAGCCCGCCGCGCCCGCGACGCCGCCCGCGGCGGCCTCCAGCATCGCCCAGGCGATGGCCGCGCCGCTGACCTGCGACTTCAGTCACATCTACACCACCGGCGAGCACGAGATCACCGCGCTGCCGCAGACCTCCGAGTGGGCGACGAAATACGGCTGCGGGCCGCGGGTCCGCCGTTCAGAAATTTTCGATACGACGGCCGGCTACGTCTACGACAGCGGCCGCCAAGACCCGGCGACCAAGGCCTGGGGCCGCCTGCCGGGTCCAGGCAAGGCGGAGGTCTTCCTCTATCCGAACTGCCGCGATGGGCGGGTCGTGGCCGACGTCGTACGGATCGACAAGGGCCACACCGAGGGCCTGGAGCCCAGGGTCACCGAGGAGCTGGTCAAACTGATGCTGTCGGCGGACGGCTAGCCGGCCGCCGCCAGAGCCTGCTCCAGGTCAGCGAGGATGTCGTCGATGTGCTCGATCCCGACGGACAGCCGGACGTAGCCGGGGGAGACGCCGGTCGCCAGCTGGTCCTCGGCCGAGAGCTGCGAGTGGGTGGTCGAGGCGGGGTGGATGGCGAGGCTCCGCGCATCGCCAATGTTGGCCACGTGGTAAAACAGCTGCAGGGCGTCGATGAACCGGCGCCCGGCCTCCACGCCCCCTGCCAGCTCGAAGCCCAGCAAGCCGCCGTAACCGCCCTTCAGGTAGGCGTCGGCGCGCCGGCGGATCTCGCCGTCCTGGGCGGAGGGGTGGATCACCTTGGTCACGCCCGGCCGGCTCTTCAGCCAGTCAGCCACCTTCTGGGTGTTCTGGCAGTGCCGCTCCATGCGCAGCGGCAGGGTCTCCAGGCCCTGCAGGAGCTGGAAGGCGTTGAACGGGCTCATCGCCGAGCCGAGGTCGCGCAGCAGGATGGTGCGGGCGCGCACGATGTAGGCGACGGGCCCCATCGGCTTGGTCGCCTGCGTCCAGACGGCGCCGTGGTAGCTGGGGTCCGGTTCGTTCAAGGTCGGGAACCGCCCGGCATGCGCCTCCCAGTCGAAATTGCCGCCGTCGACG
>NZ_DATAGM010000258.1:0-15118 GCF_036263695.1 Phenylobacterium sp. | reverse complement strand
TCTTCGGCCCGAGCTGCAGACGGGCCGAACGGCCCGGGTGGAACCACTCTGAGGCGTTCCCCTGGGCGATCTGCAGCGGCGGGGCGCCGGCCTCGTCGAGCAGCTTCGTCAGGTCGGCCTTGAGGGCGAACAGCGGATCCTCGGCCGGGCCGGCCCAGTGCTTGGGCGGGTTGGGCGCGAGCAGGGCGGCGACCGCGGTCGACTGGTCGGCCGGCTGGTCGCCCCGGTAGATCGGCCCCACCTCGAACAGCGCCGCGTCGGGATAGCCGCGCCGGGCGTTGCGGCCCACAGCCTCGATCAGGTTCGCCAGGATCGACGGGCGCATGCAGTCGAGGTCAGAGGCGATCGGGTTGGTGATCACCAGCTCGGGTGCGCCGCCGCCGAACAGCGTCGCCCACTCCCGGCGCATGAAGCTCCAGGTGATGGTCTCGGCATAGCCCAGCGCCGCCATCGCCCGGCGCGCGGCGCGGATGCGGGCCTGGCGCGCGGTGAGCGCGCCGCCGATGGGCGGGGAAACTTCGGGCAGCGGCTCCACCGGCAAGGCGGCGAAGCCCTCGATGCGCGCGACCTCCTCGACGAGATCGGCCTTTCCTTCGACGTCACGGCGCCAGGACGGCGGGGTGACCTCGCTACCGGCGACCTTGAAGCCGAGCTTGGTGAGGATCTCGTCGACCCGGGCGGGCGGCACGTCGAGGCCGGAGAGCTTCTTCACGTACGCGCGGTCGAAGGTGATCGGCCCCGGCGCGGCCGGCGCCTCGCCGGCCACCACCACCTCGGACGGCTCGCCGCCGCAAAGCTCGAGCACCAGCCTGGTCGCCAGCTCCAGGGCCGGCAGGGTCGAGTGCGGGTCGATGCCGCGGGCGAAGCGGTACTGGGCGTCGGAATTGATGCCGAGGGACCGGCCGGTCTGCGCCGTGCGGATCGGGTCGAACCAGGCGCTCTCGATGAAGACGTCGGTGGTCGCCTCCGAGACGCCGGTGGACTCCCCGCCCATGACGCCGCCCAGGCCCACCGGGCCGGAGGCGTCGGCGATCACGCAGACGTCCGGGGTGACGGCGTAGGTCTTGCCGTCCAGCGCCTCGACGCTCTCGCCCTCGCGGCCGAGGCGGGCCTCGAGGAAGCCGCCGGTCAGCTTGGCCGCATCGTAGACGTGCAGGGGCTTGGCCCGGTCGAAGGAGATCAGGTTGGTGATGTCCACCAGCGCGCTGATGGGCCTCAGGCCGATGCTGGTCAGCCGCTGCTGCAGCCAGGCCGGCGAGGGCCCGTTCTTAACACCCTTGATGAGCCGCCCGGCGAAGACCGGGCAGGCGCCCGACCCGTCCACCTTCACCTGGATCGGCGAGGCGAACGTGCCGGGGATCGGCTCGACCGGCTGGTCTTTAAAAGTCCCGACGCCCGCCGCGGCGAGGTCGCGGGCGATGCCCTGAACGCCCAGCCAGTCGGGCCGATTGGGCGTGACCTCAAAGTCGATCACCGCCTCCAGGCCGAGCGCCTGGGCAGCCGGCGCGCCGACCGCCAAGTCGTCCGGCAGCTCCATGATGCCGTTGGACTCTTCGGCGACCTCCAGTTCGGCCGCCGAGCAGAGCATGCCGTTGGAGACGACGCCGCGGACGGGGCGCGCCTCCAAGGTGACGCCCGAGCCGGGCACATAGGCGCCCAGCGGGGCGTAGATAGTCGTCAGCCCCGGCCGGGCGTTCGGCGCGCCGCAGACGATCTCCTTGCGGCCGTCCTTGGTGTCCACCTGGCAGACGCGCAGGCGGTCGGCGTTGGGGTGCTGCACGGCCTCGACGATCTTGGCCACGGAGAACTGGGCGAGCTTGGAGGCCGGATCCTCCACGTGCTCGACCTCCAGGCCGGCCATGGTCATCGCCTCGACCACCTCGGCGGCCGTGGCGTTGGTCTCCAGGTGATCCTGGAGCCAGGAGAGGGTGAACTTCATCGTTGTCTCTCCGTCAGCTCAGGCCGGTGGCGGGGCTCGGGGCCGCAAAGGCCGAGAAGCCGTAGTGGGCGAGCCAGCGGACGTCCGAGGCGAACATGTCGCGCAGGTCCGGCATGCCGTACTTGAGCGCTCCCAGGCGGTCGACGCCGAGGCCGAAGGCGAAGCCCTGCCATTCGTCCGGCTCCAGGCCGCAGTTCCGCAGCACGTTGGGGTGCACCATCCCGCAGCCCAGGATCTCCAGCCAGTCGGTGCCCTGGCCGATCTTGATCTCCGCGCCCGAGCGGTCGCAGCGCACGTCCATCTCCGCCGAGGGCTCGGTGAAGGGGAAGTGGTGCGGGCGGAAGCGGGTCTCGACCACAGGCGTCTCGAAGTAGCGCGCGATGAAGGTGTCGAGCGTCCACTTCAGGTGCCCCATGTGGATGTTGCGGTCGATCACCAGGCCTTCCAGCTGGTGGAACATCGGGGTGTGGGTCTGGTCCGAGTCCTTGCGGAAGGTGCGGCCCGGCACGATCACGCGGATCGGCGGCTCCTGGCCCACGGCGATCCAGGAAGGCAGCTTTTCGTTGGTCTTCTGCATCACCCGCACCTGCACCGGGCTGGTGTGCGTGCGCAGGACTTTGCGTTGGCCGTCCGGGCCCTCGGGCAGGAAGAAGGTGTCGTGCATCTCCCGCGCCGGGTGCTTGGGCGGGAAGTTCAGGGCGGTGAAGTTGTGGAAATCGTCCTCGATGTCCGGCCCCTCGGCCAGCGCGAAGCCCATGTCGGCGAAGATGGCGATCATCTCGTCCATCACCTGCATGGTGGGGTGGACGCTGCCCTTGCGCCGCGGCGGGGCGGGCAGGGTCAGGTCGACGCGCTCGGAGGCCAAGCGCGCGTCGAGCTCGGCGGCCTCAAGGGCGGTCTTGCGCTCGGCGATCTTCGCGGCGACGCGATCTCTCAGGCCGTTGATCTTCGGCCCCTGCTCGCGGCGCTCGTCGGGGCTCATCTTGCCGAGCGTCTTGAGGAGCTCGGAGATCGCCCCGGACTTGCCGAGCGCCTCGACGCGCACGGCTTCCAGGGCGGCGGCGTCGGACGCGGCGTCGATGCGGGCCGAGAGGTCGGCTTCCAGTTGGATAAGGTCGGTCATGGGTTGGCTCGTTTAGCGGAAAGCGGGCCATGAAAAAGCCCTCCGACGCGCCGCCGGAGGGCCCTTTCAAAACCGGGGGGAGCCTTGGCGACTCCCACGATCTCTTAGGCCAGCGCGGCGCGCACCTTGTCGGCGATGGCCTTGAAGCCGGCTGGGTCGTTGCCCGCGATGTCCGCGAGGACCTTGCGGTCCATTTCGATCCCGGCCAGGTCAAGGCCGTGGATAAATCGGGCGTAGGTCAGGCCCTCGAGACGGGCCGCGGCGTTGATCCGCTGGATCCAGAGCGAGCGGAAGTTCCGCTTGCGGACCTTGCGGTCGCGATAGGCGTACTGGCCGGCCCGATCCACCGCGGCCTTGGCGGCGCGGATGGTGTTCTTGCGGCGGCCGTAGAAGCCCTTGGCTTGCTCCAGGACCTTCTTGTGCTTGGCGTGGGCGACGACGCCCCTTTTGACACGTGCCATCTGTGATCAGCTCCGCTCTTAAAGGCCGTACGGCAGGTAGGTCTTGATGATCTTGGCGTCGGCCTCGCTCATCACCTTGGTGCCGCGTTGCTGGCGGATGTACTTGCCGTTGTGGCTGATCAGCCGGTGGCGCTTGCCCGCGACGCCGGCCTTCAGCTTGCCGGTCGCAGTCAGTTTGAAGCGCTTCTTGGCGCCTGACTTCGTCTTCAGTTTCGGCATTTCTCTGCGGAGCCGAAGCCCCGTCCTCTGGCGTATTGATGAGGCGCCCTGGCATGCCTTTGGCCAGGCGGCTCCGAAGGGGCGGGCTCTTACGTGAGCTGAGCCGAAAATGCAAGCTCAGGGCACAACTTGCGACGCCTGCTCTTCCTGGGTCTTGGCCCGTCGCGCCGCCTCGACCGCCAGCAGGATCGCCGGGGCGACCACCACCGCGCCCAGCCAGAACGGACCGTTGATCGACACGCCCGCGAAGGCCAGACCCGCGCAGAACGGGCCGACGACCCTGGCCAGCGCCCCCATGGCGTTGTTGATGCCCAGGATCGCGCCCTGCCGCGACGGATCGGCGGTGCGCGAGATCAGCGCCGAGACGTTAGGCCAGGCCACCGACTGGCCGATCGCCATGAGCGTCATCAGGGCGATGGTCATCGGACCGCCTATGGAGAACGGCTGCAGCACGGCGCAGACGCAGGTCATCCCCATGCCGACCGCGAGCATGCGCCCGGCGCCGTAACGCTCGGAAAGCCGGCCTGTGACGAACATCTGGGTTACGGCCGCGCCGATGCCGACGAAGAAGAAGCAGACGCCGATGTCGCGCGGGCCCCAGTCGAACCTGGCCTGGGCCCACAAACCGAAGGTCGACTCGATACCGGTGAAAGCGAAGCCAACCAGGAAGGTCAGCAGCATCAGCCGGGAGATCACCGGGCTGCCGATCGCCGCGCCCAGCGCGCCCCAACGGCTGGGCCGGTCGCTGAGCATCTCGCGCTCGCGGCTCTCGCGGATGAACAGCATGATGGAGATGACCGACAGCGCCGCCAGCCCGGATGCCAGGAACAGCGGGATCCGGAACCCGGCCGGACCGCTCTCGGGGTGGGCGAAGATGCCGCCGACCATCGGACCGAAAATCAGCCCGACATTCCAGGCCGCACCCATCCAGGCCAGCTTGCCCGCCCGCTTCTCCGGTTCGGTGACGTCGGCGATGTAGCCCTGCACCACCGCCCCGTTGCCGGCGGCCAGGCCCCCCACGAAGCGGATGGCGATGGCCGCCCAGACGTTGGGGGCGAAGGCCAGGAAGAAGTAGCAGAGGCAGTTGGCGCCGATCGTCGAGATCAGCAGCGGCTTGCGCCCGAAGCGGTCGGAGAGGCGGCCCCAGAAAGGTTCGCCGAAGAACGACCCCGCCGAGTAGGCCGAGAACACCAGGGCGATCTGCCAGGCCTCGGCCTCGAAGCTCTTCGCATAGAAGGGCAGCAGCGGGACGATGATCCCGAAGCCCAGCATGTTGATGAAGATGACGGCGATCAGCGACGGCGCCGCCATGGCCGACGCGGTCGCCCTCGGCTGCGCGGCGTCGGACATGTGATCGCTGTTAAGTGAGGCCGCGGGCGGCGGCAAGGTGGTTCGTCGAGCGATGTTGGATCGCGCCTTCCCTCCCCTTCATGGGGAGGCGCGAGTCGGCGAAGCCGCCCGGGTGGGGGGAGTTGGCCAACGCGCAGTGAGCCGGACGATCAGCGCCATCTCGGTGCGAGACCTCCCCACCCGTCCCGGCGCTGCGCGCCGGTCCACCCTCCCCATGAAGGGGAGGGAAGATGTCACCACGCCTCAGCGACCGGTCCGCCGCCGAGCACTTCGGTCAGCCGCCGCCGCGTGGCGGGGCTCAGATCGTCCGGCAGGACCGCCGGGTCGCAGCGGACGATCTCGACGATCTCGGCGCTGGCCGACGTCGCCAGAACGGCGCCGCGGACGACGAACAGGTGGATGGTGTCGCGCTTGCCTTCGCGCTCGGAGCGGTAGGCGGCGAAGGGCGTGATCGAGCTCCACGCGGTGACGCCGATCTCCTCTGCGAGTTCACGCAACAGCGCCGCCTCCGGCGCCTCGCCGCGCTTCACCCCGCCGCCGGAGAGGTAGAGGCCCCTCTCGTAGCCGTGGCGGACGAGGACGAGGCGGCCGTCCTCGTCGAACACCACCGCGCGGGCGCCCGTGGTCTGCGGGCGGGCGATGCGCCACCAGGCTTTGCGGACGGAATGGAGGAGGGGCAGGGCGCGGGCGAGGAGGCGCCGCGCGGCGGGGCTCACCGGCCGGCGGCCGCCTGCTGCTTGGCGAGCTCGGCGCGGAAGCCGGCCTCGGCCTTCGCCAGATAGGCGCGGCAGCCGTCCGGGTCGACGAACGGGCTCGGCTTGCCGGGGGCTGCGGCCGCCCGTTTGTCGCGCATGCGCCAGAAGCCGCCATGCGAGCCCAGGAAGACGTCGCAGGGCAGGGCCTTCAGCGTCGCGTAGGTCTTCTCGAAGTCGGCGGCGATGGCCGGGTAGGCGGCGTTGTTCACCAGCTTCGCGCCTGGGAGGATGGTCAGTGAGCAGAGCACCAGCGCCTGGCGCACTTGGCCGTCCACCTTCAGCGGGAAGGTCCAGGTGGTGCAGCCCTTGGTGTGGCCGGCGGTGACGTGCGCGGTGAGGCTGTAGGGGCCGAGGCTGACCCGCTGCCCATCTCTGAGGATCCGGTCGACCTTGGCCGGCGGAAACGGCGCCCGGTCGCCGAGGTAGTAGTCGCCCTTGCCGCCCGCCTCGATCAGCGGCGCGTCCTGAGCGCTCGCGTAGAGCGGGGCGCCGGTGGCCGCTTTGAGCTGGGCCAGGCCGCCGGCGTGGTCCAGGTGGGCGTGGCTGTTGACGAGGATCTTCACCTGCTTCGGATCGAAGCCGAGCTTTCGGATGCTCGCCAGGATCTTCGGCGCAGTGGTTTCGTAGCCGCCGTCGAGCAGGATGAAGCCGTTCTTGGCGTCGCCGATCAGGTACGCGGCGATGTCCGAGGCCCCGACGTAGTAAAGCCCCTCGCCGATGGCGAAGGGCTCCACAGGATCGTCCCCATTATGGGCCGGCTGGGCCGGGGCGGCGGTCGCAACAGCCGCCGCCAGGGCGGCGCCCGTCAGGCTCGCGATCCAGCTCCGCTTCAACGCGGGGCCAGGATCATGATCATCTGGCGCCCCTCCATGCGGGGCTCGTACTCGACCTTGGCCACCGGTTCGAAGTCGGCCTTCACCTGCTGGAGCAGCTTCATGCCAAGTTCCGGGTGAGCCAGTTCGCGGCCTCGGAAGCGCAGGGTCACCTTCACCTTGTCGCCTTCCTCGAAGAAGCGGTGCATCGAGCGCGCTTTGACCTCGTAGTCGTGCGTGTCGATGTTCGGGCGGAGCTTGATCTCTTTGATCTCCACCACCTTCTGCCGCTTGCGCGCCTCGTTCTTCTTCTTCTGTTCCTGGAACTTGAACTTGCCGTAGTCCAGGATCTTGCAGACGGGCGGATCCGCGTTGGGGACGATCTCGACCAAGTCGAGGCCGGCTTCCTGCGCCGCTTCGATGGCGGCGGAGGTGGGCATCACCCCCTGTTTCTCGCCGTTCTGATCGATCAGCAGAACGCGCGGGACGCGGATGTCTTCGTTCATGCGCGGACCGTCTTTGACGGGCGGCGCTTGCATGGGGCGGCGAATAGGCGGTGCTCCTTGGCTGTTTCAACGAGATGAACGCAGGGCCGCGCGAAGCGGTCCAGCCTTACGTTCAGTATATGACCAACGGACTGTTGTTCTTCAAGCGCGGTTAAGGGCCGGTTGAGGCGTCATGTTATCGACCGCTGACAGCACCGCCGAGGCCGGCAGGTCCGTCAGGTCGGCGGCCTGAAGCACCGCCACATGGCCGCGCGGCGCCGACAGCGCCGGGTCGGAAGACTTCGAAAACAACACGATGGTCGGCGCGCCGGCCGCCGCCGCCAGGTGCAGAGGGCCGGTGTCGTTGCCGACCACCACCGCCGCCCGGGCGCCCAGGGCGGCGATGCGCGCGAAGTCGGTGCGGCCGGTGAGGTCGCGGGTTTGCGGCAGGATCCGCTGGATCTTGTGGGCCAGCTCGCCCTCCTGCGGCCCGCCGATGATCACGATGTCGTAGCCACGGTCGTACAGGGCGCGGGCGAGTTCGCCGTAACGCTCGGCCGGCCAGCGCTTCTCCAGCCGGTGGGCCGATCCGCCGGGGATCAACAGCACCGTGGGGCGCTGCACGCCCGGGCCGGGCCGGGGCGCCGGCGCCTTGTCGACGATCCACGACAGGTCCGGGGGCGGGGCGCTCATCGGCTCGGTGGGCGCGTCGGGCCAGATGCCCGCATGCTTCAGCTGGTCGGCCTGGCGCTCCAGCGTGTGCATGTGGTCGCGTCGGGGATTGCGGTGCGGGTGCGAGCAGCCCCAGGCGATCCCCGACCACTCCGGCGGAAACGGCAGGAAGCCGTAGAACATCAGGCTCGAGCGGGACGAGGTCTGCAGGTCGTAGACCCGGTCGTACTTCGCCGCCCGCAGGCGGAAGACCAGCCCCAGCCACGCGCCGGGCCCCTGCGGGCGTCCGCCGGCGTCCACCGCGTCCACATATGGACTGGCCTTGGCCAGGCCCTCGAAGGGCTCGGTGGTGAGCAGGGTGATGTGGGCCTCGGGGTGCGCCTCGCGGATCTTCCGCATGGCCGCCAGCGCGAGGACGAAGTCGCCCAGGGCCGAGAGCTTGATGACCAGGATCTTCTTCGGTTCGCCCGCCATCAGCCGCGCGCCTCCAGCACCCGAGCGTAGGCGGAAAGGTAGGCCGCGCACATGGCGTCCACCGAGTAGAGCCGCGTCGCCCGGTTCGCCGCCGCCTGGCCCATGGCGGCGCGCTTGGAGGGGCTGAGGTCGAGCGCGTGGCCGAGGCACTGGGCCCAGGCTTCCGCATCGCCCGGCGGGATCAGCCAGCCGGTTTCGCCGGGCACGATGGTCTCGGTCATCCCGCCGAGGTCGGAGGCCAGCACCGGCTTGCCCATCGCCTGCGGCTCCACCGCGGTGCGGCCGAAGGACTCCGGGATGGTGGAGGGCAGGATGGCGAGATCGCAGAGCAGGTAGGCGGCCGGCATGTCGTCGCAGTGGCCGACCAGCCGCACCACGTCCTGCAGCCCCGCGGCGGCGATGGCGCTCTGCAGCTCCTCCCGGTAGCCGGTGCGGCCCTGGTCGTCGCCGGCGAAGAAGATCACGAAGTCGCGCCGCCCCGCGTCCTTGAGCTTGGCCGCCGCCTCGATGAGTGTCAGGTGGCCCTTGATGCGCGTCAGCCGGGCGGCCAGCAGGATTCGCGTGCGGCCGTCGTTCGGCGCGATGTTCCAGGCGGTCCGCAAGGCGTCCAGCCGGTCCGGCGTCACCCAGCTGGGGGAGAAGCGCGACAGGTCCACGCCCCTGGGGATGCTCACCACCCGCGACGGGTCGATCCCGTGCTCGGCCAGGATATGGTCGCGGGTGAAGTTGGAGTTGGCGATCACCAGGTCGCCGCGGGTCATCACTGCGTTGTACCAGCGCTTGAGCCGGGTCTTGGCGTGGTAGACGCCGTGGTAGGTGGCGACGAACGGGGTGCGGGTCGACTGCGCCGCCCACAGCGCCGAGAAGGCGGGCGCGCGGCTGCGGGCGTGGACCACGCTGACCTTCTCGCGCCGGATGATGTCCACCAGCCGGGCGGCGTTGCCCAGCATGACCAGCGGGTTCTTCGACTGCACCGGCATCTGCGCCATGCGCGCGCCGTCGCTCTCCAGCCTGGCCGCCATCCGGCCGCCGCGGGTGGCCACCAGCGCCTTGCCGCCCGCCCGGACCACGGCCTGGGCGACGTCGATTGTCGTCTGCTCGGCCCCGCCGGTCTCGAGCTCCGGCACGACCTGCAACAGGGTGAAGTCCGGCGGAAGAGTCACCGGCCCTCGTTTAACGGCTGGCTCGGTTTGGTAAAGGCGGCTTAGGACCGCGGGCGAAGGAGTGGTGTGGATGAACGAAGCGGCGGGCGTTCTGAAGCGGCCGGACGGCGAGATGCTGGCCTGGCGGCGCGTGGGGGGCGAGGGGCCGACCATCGTCTGGCTGGGCGGCTACCGGTCCGACATGGCGGGGATGAAGGCGCAGGCGCTGGCGGACTGGGCGGCGCAGAGCGGGCGGGCCTTCCTGCGCTTCGACTATTTCGGCCACGGGGAGTCCTCCGGCGCCTTCGAGGCGGGGACCATCACCCGCTGGCGCGAGGACGCCCTGGCGGTGATGGACGAACTGACGGACGGGCCGCTGGTGCTGGTCGGCTCGTCCATGGGCGGCTGGATCGCCTGCCTGGCGGCCATGGCCTGGCCCGAGCGGGTGCGGGCGATGGTGCTGATCGCGCCCGCGCCGGACTTCACTGAGAAGCTGATCGGCCCCTCCCTCGACGAGGCCGCCCGCGCCGACATCGCCGAGACCGGCGTCTGGTACCGCCCCTCGCCCTACGGCGACCCGGACCCGATCACCCGCGAGCTGATGGAGGACGGCGCGCGCTGGTCGATCCTGCCGGGGCCGGTGAACATCGAATCGCCCGTGCGGATTCTCCAGGGCGGCGCCGACGACGCCGTACCCTGGCCCCATGCACTGGAACTGGCGAACGCGATGAAGAGCGAGGACGTGGTCTTCACCCTGATCAAGGACGGCGATCACCGGCTCTCCCGGCCAGCGGACATCGCCCGGCTGATCCAGGCGCTGGAGGAGCTTCTGACCTCTCCCCCCCGCCGAGCGGGGGGAGAGGTCTAAGATTCCGCCGCGAAGATAGCCCTCAACCCCTCCCGGTACGTCGGATAGGCCGGTCGCCAGCCGAGCTCGGCCTTGGCTCTGGCGTTCGAGACGCGCTTGCTCTCGGCGTAGAAGCGGCGGCCGGGGCCGGAGATCTCGGCTTCGGTGAGGGGGATCTCGGGCGGTGGTTCCATCCCCAGCAACTCGGCGGCGTAGGCGATGACGTCGCTGTTGGGGGCCGGCTCGTCGTCGCAAAGGTTGTAGACGCCCCCGGCCCTGGGGCGGGCGATCGAGGCGGCCAGGCCCGCGGCCAGGTCGTCCACGTGGATGCGCGAGAACACCTGGCCCGGCGCGGCGATCCGGCGGGCCCGCCCCTGCCGCAGCCGGTCGAAGACCGAGCGGCCATGCCCGTAGATCCCTGGCAGGCGGAATATGGTCAGCGTCAGGCCCATGCCGCGCGCCACGTCCAGCCAGTCGCGCTCGGCGCCGACCCGGCGGGCGCCCTCCAGCGAGGCGGCGGCCAAGCGGCTCTCCTCGAACACCCAGCCGCCCCCGCGGTCGCCGTAGACCCCGGTGGTGGAGAGGTAGCCGACCCAGTCGGGGAAGGCGCCGCTGCGGGCGATCGCCCGCGGCAGCACCGGCAGCGAGGGGCAGCCCTCGGAAGTGGGCGGGGCGGTGATGAGCACCGCGTTGGCTTCCCCGGCGGCCCGCGTCATGGCGGCCGGATCGTCCAGCGCGACGGGCTCGACCCCCTCCGCCGCGAGTTCGTCGGCGCCGTTTTGCGAGCGCGCGGTGGCCGCGATGCTCCAGCCGTCGGGGCGCAGGCGCCGGGCGAGCGCGCGGGCCGAATAGCCGTAGCCGAAGACGAAGAGCTTCAGGGCCTACTCCGCCGCCACGGCCTTGGGCGCGACGCTGGCGGCGGCCGCGCGCTCGGCGTTCCAGTGGGAGACGCAGGGGATCTTGGCCAGGTCCGCCCGGTCCGCATAGCGGCGGGCGATCTCCGTCGCCTCCAGCAGCAGCCCCTTCTCCAGGGTGATGGGATCTAGGCCCAGCGCCAGCAGCCGGCGGTTCTCGACCATCAGATCGTTCTCCTCGGCCTCCTGGCGCGGGTTGGGCAGGTGGGCCACCTGAGCGCCGGTGAGGCCCGCCACCAGGGCGGCGAGTTCGCGCACCCGCCAGCATTCGGTCATCTGGTTCATCACCCGCACCCGCTCGCCCCGGGCCGGCGGGCTCGCCAGCGCCAGCTCCACGCACCTGACGGTGTCCTGGATGTTGATGAAGGCCCGGGTCTGCCCGCCGGCCCCGTGCACCGTCAGCGGATAGCCGAGCGCGGCCTGCATCAGGAACCGGTTCAGCACCGTCCCGTAGTCGCCGTCGTAGTCGAAGCGGTTGATCAGCCGCTCGTCGAGCCGGGTCTCCGCCGTCTGGGTGCCCCAGACGATGCCCTGGTGCAGGTCGGTGATCCGCAGCCTGTCGTTCTTGGCGTAGAACTGGAAGAGCAGGGCGTCCTGGGTCTTGGTCAGGTGGTAGATGGAGCCGGGATTGGCCGGATAGAGGATCTCGGTCTCGGTCCAGCCCTTCGGCGTCTCCACCTTCACCGTCAAGTAGCCCTCCGGGATCGGCATGCCGGCGGTGCCGTAGCCGTAGACGCCCATGGTGCCCAGGTGGGCCAAGTGGATGTCGAGGCCGCTGTCGACGATGGCCGCCAACACGTCGTTGGTGGCGTTGAGGTTGTTGTCGACGGTGTAGCGCTTGTGGGCCGCCGACTTCATCGAATAGGGCGCGGCGCGCTGCTCGGCGAAGTGGACGACGGCGTCGGGCCGAAAGCTCCGCAACAGATCCACCAGCGCCTCGTAGCTCTTGCCCAGGGTGATGTCATGATGGGCGATCTGGCGTCCGGTGAGCTCGCGCCAGGCGGCGAGGCGCTCGGGCAGCGGGCGGATCGGGGTCAGCGACTGGACGCCGAGCTCCTCGTCGATGCGCCGGCGCGATAGGTTGTCGACGATCGCGACGTCCCAGCCGCGCGCCGACAGGTGGAGCGCCGTGGGCCACCCGCAAAAGCCGTCGCCGCCCAGAACCAGTACGCGCATGCAAGCTCCCGCAACTTGAGGCGATAGCGAAACGGCTAGCGCAGCCTGCGGCGGTGCGGAAGCCGCTAAGTCGACGGAGGCGGCGATCGTCCTTAGAACAGGCGGCCGCTGGAGGAGCCCAATGACCATCATCGTCACCGGAGTCGCCGGGTTCATCGGGATGCACGTCGCCGAGCGGCTGCTGGCGCGCGGTGAACAGGTGGTCGGGGTGGACGTCTTCAACGACTACTACGACCCGGCGCTGAAGGACGCCCGCGCCGCCCGGCTGGCGGCGCACGCGGGCTTCCGCATGGTCCGAATGGATGTCGCCGACGCCGAGGCCTTCGCCGCCCTGGTGCGCGAGACCGGCGCCAAGCGGATCGTCCACCTCGCGGCGCAGGCGGGCGTCCGCTACTCGCTCGACAATCCCTTCGCCTACGAGCGGGCCAACCTGGCCGGCCACCTTTCGGTGCTGGAGGCCGCCCGGCACGCGGAGGGCTTCGAGCACCTGGTCTACGCCTCCTCCTCCAGCGTCTACGGCGACCGGCCGGGGGCGGGGGAGGGCTTCACCGAGGACGATGCGGCGGCCGAGCCGGTGTCGCTCTACGCGGCCACCAAGCGGGCCGGGGAGCTGATGAGCTTCTCTTACGCCAAGCTCTACGGCCTGTCGCAGACGGGACTTCGGTTCTTCACCGTGTACGGCCCCTGGGGTCGGCCGGACATGGCCTACTTCTCCTTCACCCGGAAGATTCTCGCCGGCGAGCCGATCGAGGTCTACGGCGAGGGGAAGATGGCCCGCGACTTCACCTATGTGGACGACATCGTCGATGGCATCGTCAGCGCGCTGGACCGGCCCCCGGAGCGGGGCGTCAACCGCATCCTCAACATCGGCGACTCCCGTCCCGTCGGGCTGATGGACATGATCGCGACGCTGGAGGGCGCGCTTGGCCGCAAGGCTGAGAAGATCTTCCGCCCGATGCAGCCGGGCGACGTGACGACCACCTACGCCGACGTCTCGAAGCTGACCGCGCTCACCGGCTACTCGCCCAAGGTGCCGATCGAGCAGGGCCTGCCCCGGTTCGTCGAGTGGTACCGGGGGTTCTACGGCGCTTAGGCGCGGGGCCAACAACCCTCGTCATCCCGGACCGCCTGCAAGGCCGATCCCGGACCCAGAGGCGGCGCTCGGGGCCTCTGGGTCTCGGCTCTCTGGTCCGCTGACGCGGGCCTGCGGCCGCGATAACGGTTGCTAAAGCAATTCCTCGATCGCCTTGCGCGCCGCCTCGGCCATGCGCGGGTTGCGCAGGGCGAAGGCGATGTTCGCGCGGAGCAGGCCAATAGGGTCGCCGCAGTCGTAGGTGGTCCCGTCGTACTCGAGGGCGTGGAAGTCCTGCTGCGCCATCAGCCGGACCATGGCGTCGGTCAGCTGGATCTCGCCCCCGGCGCCCTTCTCCTGATCGGCGAGCAGCTGGAAGATCTGCGGCTGCAGGATGTAGCGGCCGGAGATGAACAGGTTCGACGGCTCGGTGCCGGGGGCGGGTTTCTCGACCATGCCGGTCATCTTGTTCAGCCGCCCGGCGCGGCCCTCCAGCGCCACGATGCCGTATTTGTGGGCCTCGCCCTCGGGGGCGGGCTCGACGACGATGATGTTGCCGCCGACCTGCTGGTGGGCGGCCACGGCCTGGGCCAGGGCCGCCGGCTCGGCGGCCATCAGCATGTCGGGCAGCATGACGGCGAACGGCTCGTCGCCGACCAGGTCGCGGGCGCACCAGACCGCGTGGCCCAGGCCCAGCGGGGCCATCTGGCGCACGAAGCTCATCTCTCCGGGGCGGGGCAGGTCCTTGCGCACCTCGGCCAGGATGTCGGTCTTGCCCTTGGCTTCGAGCTGGGTCTCCAGCTCCGGGTTGTGGTCGAAATACTCCTCGATGGCCCCCTGGCCGCGGCCAACCACAAAGATCAGGTGCTCGATCCCGGCCGTGCGGGCCTCGGCCACGATGTAGGACAGGATCGGCCGGTCGAACACGTTCAGCAGGTTCTTCGGCGTCGCCTTGGCCGCGGGCAGGATGCGCGTCCCCAGACCCGCTACCGGCAGGACAGCCTTCCGAACCTTCTTAGTCATCCGCGTCTCCGCTTGATTAGCCCCGCGGTCAAAGCCCCGCTTGGCCCGGTTCGTCAACCGGCGGCAGGCTCAGGCGCTCAGGACATTTCAGGTGCGCCCCAGCGGCGCACCGTGCAGGTAACGCCGGAGCCATGGCCACGCTCCCGACCTCTGTTACGGAAAAGTGTGATCACGAAATCGGGAACAGCGGCGGGTGCGCCCAGGTTGGGCCCACGTCGGGGGATCCTCAGGGGAGACTGATCCGAATGAACCTACGCATCCTCACTCAGGTCGCGGCCGCAGCGGCCGTGGCCGCTTCGCTTTCGGCTTGCGGCAACAACCAGGCCGAAGAAGGCACGGCCTCGGACACCTCGGCGACGACGGCCGCGCCCGCCGACACCATGGCCACGACGCCGCCGGCGGCTGATCCGATGGCGACCACGCCACCGGCCACCACCATGCCCACTGACCCCAACGCGACGACGCCTCCGGCCGATGGCACGGGCGCGACGGGCACGACCGGTGGAGCCGCTGGCGGCGCCGCCGGGACGACGGGCGGCGCGGCCGGCGGGACGACCGGCGGTACGACCACTCCGTAATCTGGAACTCGGCGGCGGCCCTTTGCGGGCCGCCGCTATTCCACCGTGACGGATTTGGCCAGGTTGCGCGGCTGAT
>NZ_DATAGM010000257.1:0-20737 GCF_036263695.1 Phenylobacterium sp. | reverse complement strand
GGGCGCGAGAAGCACCCGTATTCGATCTGGCGAAAGCTGCAGAGGAAGTCGATCGGCTTCTCGCAGCTCTCCGACATCTACGCCTTCCGGGTGATCGTCGACACCGAGGACGACTGCTACCGGGCGCTGGGCGTCATCCATCGGGCCTGGCCGTCGGTGCCTGAGCGGTTCAAGGACTTCATCTCGACGCCCAAGCGGAACAACTACCGCTCGCTGCACACCACCGTCGTCGGCCCGCGCGGCATGCGCATCGAGATGCAGATCCGCACCGAGGCCATGGACCGGGTCGCCGAAGAAGGCGTGGCCGCGCACTGGCGCTACAAGGACAAGTCCTACGGCTTCGACGCCGAGGCCCAGGCCGCCGCCGGCGGTCGCGACCCGCTGGTCAACCTGCGCCACCTCGTCCAGGTGCTGGAGCACGGCGGCGACGCCGAGGAGCTGGTCGAGCACGCCAAACTCGAGATGTTCCTCGACCAGGTGTTCGTCTTCACCCCCAAGGGCCAGCTGGTCAGCCTGCCCAGGGGGGCCATGCCGCTGGACTTCGCCTACGCCGTCCACACCGACGTCGGCGACACCTGCATCGGGGTGAAGATCAACGGCGAGCTGCGCCCCCTGCGCACCCCGCTGCAGAACGGCGACGTGGTGGAGGTGATCCGCGGCGGCAAGCCGGTGGTGCCGCCCGACTGGCGCAGCCTGACCGTCACCGGCAGGGCCCGCTCGGCCATCCGCCGCCACATCCGCCAGACTGAGAAGGAGGAGTTCGTCCGCCTCGGCCGGGCCAGCCTCGACCAGACCTTCGAGCGGGCCGGCAAGTCGCGCGGGGACGTCTCGCTCCGGCCCGCGCTGGAGCGGTTCGCCCTGGCCGCCGAGGACGACCTCTTCGAAGCCCTCGGCCGCGGCCGCGTCTCGCCGACCCAGGTGCTGGACATCGTCTTCCCCGGCCTCAACCTGTCCGAGCGCGAGGCCGCCACCGCCCAGCGCCGCATCGAGGGCGGCAAGGGCGCGCGGCTCTACGTGCGCGGCGGCGGGCTGACGCCGGGCGTCTCTCTGCACTTCGCCCGCTGTTGCAGCCCGGTGCCCGGCGACCGGATCGTCGGCATCGTCGAGCCCGAGGGCGAGGGCCTGACCATCCACACCATCGACTGCGAGCAGCTCGAGGCCTACGAAGACCGCGAGGAGCTGTGGCGCGATCTGCAGTGGACCCCCGAGGCCGAGCGCAACACCATTTCCCGCGCCCGGCTGATGGCCACCATCCGCAACGCTCCCGGCGTGCTCGGCCAGGCCTGCACTGTGATCGGCGAAGCGGGCGGCAACATCGTCAACCTGCGCATGCGCCACCGCCAGCAGGACTTCTTCGACGTCGAGTTCGAAGTCGAGGTCAAGGACGCCCGCCACCTCACCCACATCGCCGCCGCGCTCCGGGCGAACCCCAGCGTCGAGACGGTGGATCGGGGGAAGAGTTAGGCTACTGGTGGCGCCTGCAACGGCGGACGTCGCAAGGCGGTAGAAGCGGCGTTCCCCGAACGCGCGAGCACTTGCCATACTCCGTTAAAGTTGTGCTAGCTGCACTGTGACGGAGCCGATCCGGGGGGCGCATGCCCGCCCGCGCTCCCTGGTCGCCGGAGCGCTTCATGAGCGTCATCACTGGAACATCGGGCGCGGACACCCTGAGCGGTTCCGAAAACCGAGACAGCCTCTACGGCGGCGGCGGCGAGGATGTCCTCAAGGGCAGCGGCGGCCAGGACCTGCTGGACGGCGGAGCCGGGCTCGACTGGGTGGATTACGGCACGGCGACGGGTGCGGTTCGGGTCGATCTCGGCGTGACGGGACTTCAGTTCGTCGGCGGCGGCCATGCGCGGGACCAACTGGTCGCCGTCGAGAACCTGTCCGGGGGCGCATACGGCGACATTCTCATCGGTAGCCTCGGCGCCAACCGCCTCGAAGGCCGCGGCGGAGACGATGAGCTGACTGGCGGCGCAGGGTCGGACACACTCGACGGAGGCGCCGGCCTCGACGTCGTCGTCCTCTCCGGATCGATCTCTGACTACGGGTTCTCGCAAGCCGCCGAGGGTCTCCGCGTCCAAGACCTGCGGACCGGCGCCCCAGAAGGTTCCGACCTGCTGATCGGCGTCGAGCGGATCCGCTTCAGCGGCTCGGGCGCCCTGGTCAGCGTCTCAGCGATCCCGTCGACGCCGCCGCCCCAAACAGGGGGGACCCTGGTTGGCGACCCGGGCCCGAACACGCTGCAAGGCGGCGGCGGAAGCGAAAGCCTCGCCGGGATGGCCGGGGACGATAGCCTCGTCGGCGGCGCCGGGAACGACACTCTGTTCGGCGGCTTCGGCTGGGATCGCGCTGACGGCGGGCTGGGGGACGACGTACTCCAGGGCGGTGACGACGGCGACGTGCTCTACGGCGGCGCCGGCCAGGACAGCCTCTACGGCGGCAACGATGGCGACATTCTGCGTCCCGGGGCCGGCGACGATTTGATCGTCGGCGGTTCGGGCGTCGACCAGCTCAACTATGACGGCGCTTCAGGTGGGGTGACGGTCGACATCGCCCTTGCTGGACCACAGGTCGTCGGCGCCGACCAGGGGGCGGACACGCTCCAGGACGTCGAGGACGTGAACGGCGGCGCATATGCCGACACCATATTCGGCGCCGACGACGAGAACATCCTTCGCGGGGGCGCAGGCGACGATCGGCTCTCAGGCCGAGGCGGTGACGATCTGATCGTCGGCGAGACGGGAAACGACACCCTCTTGGGAGGCGCAGGAGCCGACACGCTGATTGGTGCGGGTGGGAACGACTCGATCCTCGGCGGCGACGGGGCGGATCTCTTCACGCCGTACACGCAGAACGCCGGGCGAGAAGACTTCCGGTTCACGGCGACGCCCGACGGGATACGTGTGGACGATCTGCGGCCGGGCGCGCCTCTGGGAACCGTCATGCTCCGGGAGGTCGAATTCGTCTTCTTCTCGGGCCCTCTGGAGACCTGGGCCATCGGCGACGTGATCGAGGACGGCTCGCAGCTTCCGGGCGGCGCCGGAAACGATGACCTCGAGGGCGGCGCCAGCAACGATGCTCTGTCAGGTGACGGCGGGAACGATCGGCTCTCGGGGCGCGAAGGTTCTGACACTCTCAACGGCGGGAGCGAGCACGACACGCTGGCCGGCGGCGCCGGCAATGACAGCATCGAGGGCGACACTGGCGACGACCTGGTGATCCTGACCGGATCACAGGCCGACTACTGGATCGGCGAAGGCGCATTCGGCCTGGAGATTCGCGACCTGCGGCCGGGCGCACCTGACGGCGTGGACGTCATCAGTAACGTCGAGGGCCTGGGCTTCAACGGCGGGGCGACGCTGTTCAGCCTGACCAGCGGTTCGTCGACGAACCAGCCCGACGCCTTGCGAGGCGGTTTCGCGGCCGACACGCTTCAGGGCCTCGATGGCCAGGACTACATTTACGGCGGCGCCGGGAACGACAGTCTGGCCGGAGGCGACGGCGACGACGCCCTCGAGGGCGGCCGCGGCGACGACACGATCACCGGGGGCGCGGGGCGGGACCTGGTACGCTTCGGCTGGCACTTCGGGTCCGACGTTCACTCGGGCGTGACCGTCAATCTGGCCATCACGGGCCCGCAAGCGATCGGCGGCGATTTCGGGATGGACTCGTTCGTCGGCGTGGAGGGGGTCTCAGGGACGGCCTACCAGGATCGGATCGAGGGCGACGGCGCACAGAACGAACTGTATGGCGGTCAGGGCGCCGACACGCTGATCGGCCAGGGCGGCGGGGACACGCTGAACGGCGGCTCGGACGGCGACACGCTCTCCGGCGGCGCCGGGGCAGACGATCTGAACGGCGAGCTCGGGCACGACACGCTGTCCGGCGGCGATGGCGAGGACACCCTCACGGGTTCGATCGGCGATGACCTGATCGATGGCGGAGATGGGGTCGACATGGTGATCCTGTGGGGCTTCCAACAGGACTTCCGGTTCACGAGCACGCCGGAAGGCGTTGCGGTTCACGATCTACGAGGCGGAGCGCCACAGGGCGCTGATCTGCTCGTGGGCGTCGAGCGCGTGTCATTCACCGGCGGCGGCGTCGAAGACCTGGTCACGCTGATTGCGACGGCAGGCCCCATGGTGGGTTCCTCGGCAGCCGACACCCTGCAAGGCTCCTCAGCCAGCGAGGCAATCGACGGACAATATGGCGACGATCTGCTGTTGGGACTGGGCGGCGACGACACCTTGAGCGGCGAAGCCGGCCACGACAGCCTGTCCGGAGGCGCAGGCCTGGACCGCCTGCTTGGCGGCGGCGGTCTCGACACCTTGAACGGAGGGACCGGAGACGATTGGTTGGACGGCGGCGCGAGCCAGGATCGGTTCGTCTTCGAGGGCGCCTTCGGCCACGACCGCGTGGTCGGATTCAGGACCGGCGACGTCGTCCAGTTGGACGCCGCCGCCTTCCAGGACTTTGCGTTCGTGCGCAGTCACGCGATGCAGGCCGGGAACGACGTGGTCATTTCTCTCGGTGATCGCAGCCTCACCTTGATCGATGTGGTTCTCAGCGACGTGCGCCCCGGCGCGTTCGTCTTCCTCTAATCGGCGCGGGCGCCCTCTTTCGCCCAGTAGAAATACCGCCACGCCGGCCTGAACTCCGCCCGGCGGTAGAGCGCGCGGGCTGGGGCGTTGGGCTCTTCGACCTGAAGGAAGACGCGGGTGAGGCCGCGGGCCTCGGCGGTGGCGGCGAGGCCGGCGAGGACGCGGGCGGCGAGCCCCTGCCCTCGCCGCTCGGCGGCGGTGCGCATGCCGTGGACGCTGGCCCAACCGTCGCCGAAGGAGCCGACGCCGACAGCCAGGGCCGCGCCGGCTTCGCGGACGGCGCCGAAGCGGTTCTCGCCGGAGCGGGTCAGGAGCTCGATACGGCTGGCCCCGTCGGCCGGGTCGAAGCCGGGCCCCAGGAAGACCGCCTTCCAGCTCTCGTCGGGCGTGTCGGTCACCTCCGCGGGCGCGCCGCCACAGATCGCCCGCATGCCGGCGGTGGCCCCGACCTTCACCAGCGTCGGCTGCTCGGGGCGGTAGCCGCGGGCGGCGAGCGCGTCGCGGACGCCCTGCAGCCCAGGCGCGTCGGCGACCCGGAAGCCCGGCGTCAGCCCCCGCTCGGCGTAGGCGACCGCGATGGCGTCGAGGCTGGCGGCGTCGGCGGCGAGGTCGTGGCTCAGCGGGACGGCGCTCTTGGAGCGGCGGGCGGCGCCGGCGCCCAGAGCCACCAGCCAGCCGCCGATCTCCAGCACCGCCTCGGGCGACAGGGCGGCGATCGTCGCCCGCTCGATCGCCTCCACGTCGCGGGGTTCGATCACCCGCGGTCCCGCAGCAGCCGGGCCTTGTCGCGCTGCCAGTCGCGGTCGGCCTCGGTCTGGCGCTTGTCGTGCAGCTTCTTGCCCTTAGCGAGCGCGATCTCGAGCTTCGCCATTCCCTTGTCATTCCAGTAGAGCTTCACCGGGATGATGGTGCGCCCTTCCCGCTGCACGGCCCCGATCAGCTTGTCGATCTCGCGGCGGTGGAGCAGCAGCTTTCGAGGCCGGCGCGGCTCGTGGTTGAAGCGGTTGGCGCCGGCGTAGGGGGGGATGTCGGCGTTGACGAGCACGATCTCGTCGCCTTCCACCGCCGCGTAGCTCTCGGCGATGTTGGCCTTGCCGCCGCGCAGCGACTTCACCTCCGAGCCGGTCAGGGCGATCCCCGCCTCGGTGAAGTCCTCGAGGAAGTAGTCGAACCTGGCCCGCCGGTTCTCGGCGATCAGCTTGCCGGCCATCAGTGGACGCCGGCTTCCTTCATCGCCGCCAGCACCTCGGCGCGGGACGCCTCGGAGGCGGGCGTGATCGGCAGCCGGGAATCCTCGGCGCACAGCCCGAGCTGGGCCAGCGCGAACTTGGTCGGGGCGGGCGAGGCGTCCGTGAACAGCGCCTTGTGCAGGCGGATCAGCCGGTCCTGCCCATAGAGGGCGCCCTTCCACTGGCCCGCCAGCGCATCGTTGTACATCTGCGCGCAGGCCTCGGGCGCGACGTTGGCGGTCACCGAGATGCAGCCATGGCCGCCGTGGGCGATATAGCCCAGGCCCACGTCGTCGTTGCCGGACAGCATGCACCAGCCCTCCCCGCACTCCAGCCGCTGGATGCTGGCGCGGGCGAGGTCCCCGGTCGCGTCCTTGATGCCGACGATGTTGGGCAGCTTGGCCAGCCGCGCGACCGTGGCGTTGCTGATGTCGACGATCGTGCGGGACGGCACGTTGTAGAGCAGGATCGGCAGCTGGACGGCGTCGTTGATCGCCTTGTAGTGGGCGTAGATGCCCTCCTGGCTGGGCTTGTTGTAGTAGGGCGCGACCACCAGGGCCGCGTCGGCGCCCACCTGCTTGGCGTGCTGCACGAGCTCGATGGCCTCCGCGGTGGAGTTGGAGCCGGCGCCGGCGATCACCGGCACGCGGCCGCGGGCGGTCTGCACGCAAAGCTCGACCACGCGGCGGTGCTCGTCGTGGCTGAGGGTGGTGCTCTCGCCGGTGGTCCCGACAGGCACCAGCCCGTGGACGCCGCCGGCGATCTGGCGCTCGACCAGCGCGACGAATGCGTCCTCATCCACGGCGCCGCCGCGGAAAGGGGTCACGAGGGCCGGAAAAACGCCACGGAACAAGGGTTCAACCATCTGGTACGCAAATTGCCGTGAATGCGTCGCACAATGTTGCGACTGGGATTTGGCGGGACAATATGGCCCCCTATCCCCCACCCGCAACGATTCATCCGCCTTCGGCGCGAACTGGAGACCGTCGTTGACCTCCCCAGCCCGCAAAGCTCTCTATGGATTCAGCGCGGTCGCACTGCTGGCCGGCGTTGCGGCCGCCCAGGCGCTGGGGCCCCAGTCGTCCCCGGAGCGTGCGCCGCCCCTGCCCGCCGCGCCGCAGCCGTACCGTGCGGCCGCGCCGGTGGCGATGGGCGACACCCAGCTGCTGGTGGCGGCGATGGACGCCGCGCGACGCCGGGACGTGGCCGGCGCCCGCAGCGCCATCTCGGCTATCGGCGATCCCGCGGCGCGGAAGGTCGCCCTCTGGGCGCTGGTGGACGTGAACGGCGAGGTGCTGAGCTTCGCGGAGGTCGACCGCGCCCGCCGCGAGCTCGCCGAGTTCCCGCGCGGCGCGCGCCGCCAGGAGCTGGCCGAGAAGCTGCTGGAGACCTCCGGCCAGACCCCGCAGCAGATCATCGCCTGGTTCGGCGGCAAGGACCCGGCGACGCCTGAGGGCGCCATGGCGCTGGCCTCGGCCTTCCGCGCCAGCGGCCAGCCGCAACTGGCCACCAACCTGATCCGCAATTTCTGGCGCAACAAGGTCTTCGAGGCGCCGGCCCAGCGGACCATGCTGTCCCGCTTCGGCGACGTACTGAGCCCGGACGACCACATCCGCCGCGCCGACATCCTGCTCTACGGCGCGCACGGTCCGGCGACGCGCGACATCGTCTACCTGCTGCCCGCCGATTATCAGGCGCTCGCCCGGGCGCGGATGTCCCTGCGCACCGCCAACGGCGACATCGCGGCCATAACCTCCAGCGTCCCGGCGCACCTGTCCTCCCATCCGGGGCTGGCGTTCGAGCGGGCCGGCTTCTACCGCCGCAAGGGCCTGACGGTGATGGCCCGTAACCAGCTGGCGGCCGGCCCCCACGAGGCGCTGCACGCCGAGGCGGCCGAGCGCATCTGGGACGTGCGCTACCCGCTGATCCTGGATGCGCTGAAGGCCCGCGACTACCAGGGCGCCTACGCCGCCGCCGCGGGCAGCGGGCTGACCAGCGGCGTGCCGGCCGCCGAGCTCGAGTTCTATGCGGGCTGGATCGCGCTGACCAAGCTGCGGAACCCGCGGCAGGCGCAGACGCACTTCGCGAACCTGGAGAAGATCGGCCAGTCGCCGATCACCCGCTCCAAGGCCCTCTACTGGCTGGGCCGCGCCGCCGAGGCGCAGGGGAACAAGGGCGAGGCCCAGGCGCACTATGCCGCCGCGGCCAAGTACAACACCGCCTTCTACGGCCAACTGGCCGGCGAGAAGGTGGATGGGGGCCGCATCACGCTCGCCAAGGACCCGCAGATCGGCCCCTCCGACAAGGCGCGCTTCGAAGGCCGCGACGTCGTGCGGGCCACGCGGCTGCTCTACCAGGCCGGCCAGCGGGACACCTTCAAGGTGTTCGCTCTGCACCTGGACGACATCCTGGAGAGCAACGTCGACCAGGCCCAGCTGATCGACCTGATCCGCGGCTACGGCGACCAGGACACCTCGATGAAGGCCGCCCGCGGCGCGGCCCAGCGCGGCTACGTGCTGGTCGACCGCGGCTACCCTCTCCGCACGCCGCCGCAGGTCTACGGCGCGCCGGAGCCGGCCCTGGTGCTGGGCATCACCCGCCAGGAGAGCGGCTTCGACCCGTCGGTCCGCTCATCCGCCGATGCGCGGGGGATGATGCAGCTGCTGCCCTCCACCGCCCAGATCGTCGCCCGCAAGATGGGCGTCGATTATTCGGTGAGCCGGCTTCACGAGCCGGAGTACAACATGCGCCTGGGCTCGTCCTACCTAGGCCAGGTCGTCGACCAGTTCAGCGGCTCCTACATCCTCGGCGCGGCCGCCTACAACGCCGGCCCCGGGCGCCCAGCCCAATGGGTCGGCTACTGCGGCGATCCGCGGACCTCGGGGACCGACCCAATCGACTTCATTGAGTGCATCCCCTTCACCGAGACCCGCACCTACGTCATGCGGGTGATGGAGGGCATGCAGGTCTACAAGGCCAAGCTCGCTGGCGGCTCCACCAAGATCACCCTCTCCCAAGACCTCGCCCGCGGCCGCTACGGCGGCCCGCGCATGGCGGCGATGAACGACTAGCCAGCGCCGCCCGGCAGCACGATCTGCTGGGCGAAGGCCTTGGCGATCAGCACGCCCTCCTGGCGGAACTCGGCCTCCACGGCGATGACGCGGCGGCCGTGCGCCAGAACCCGAGCGTCGATGTCCACCGGCCGGGCCGTCCCGATCTTCAGGAACTGCACCTGCAGGTTTGCGGTGCGGAAGACGCAGTCCTCGGGCACGCAGGTCATGGCCGCGAAGGTCAGCACCTGGTCGGCGAGCGCCGCCAGATGGCCGCCGAACAGCGAGCCGTCGGCGCCGAGCACGTCCGCGGCCGGCTCCCAGCGCTTCTTCACCCAGCCCTCGCCCCAGGCGTCCAGCGTTCCGAGCCGCAACTGGGCCACCACCGCCGGCGGCTCCGCCCGTCGCTCCACCAACGCCTGCAGCCGCTCCGTCGCCCAGGTCATGCTCGCCTCCGTCCGTTGACGAGGCCAGAATTGTGAGTGTTGCTCAGGTTCGCTACTCGCCTTCGGCCGAAGGAGCGCCGCCCTGACCGATCCCAAGAGAACTCAACGCCGTGCGCCCAGCCAGGTGCGAGCGCAGGCCACCTGCGCGGCCATCTTGGAGGCGGCAACTCGCATCCTCGAGGAGCGGGGCGAGTCCGCCCTGACGACCAACCGCATCGCCGAGCGGGCCGGCGTCAGCATCGGCACCCTCTACCAGTACTTCCCCGACAAGCAGGCGATCCTGGTCGAGATTGGGCGGCGCGAAAATGAGCGCATGGTCGTGCTCGCCGCCGAACTGATGGCCGCCGGCGTCAGCGCGCCGCGCGCGCGGATCCGCGCCTACGTCGGCGCGCTTGCGGACCGCCGGGCCACCCGCCGCGCGGTGCTGAAGGCGATGCTGGAGAGCCAGCCTCCCGACGTCCTCTGGCCCGCCGGCACGGAGGCGGTGGAGGCCTTCGTGATGTCGCGCGCCGTGATCGGGGCGGTTCGGTCCGCGGTGCTGGAAGGCTCGCCTTACCTGCGCGAGCCCGCCTTCGAGGAGGCGCTCGTGACGCTCGTAGGCGCGCTTCAGGCGACGCGGTGAGGAAGCCGCCGCGACGCCAGCACCGGCCCTCGCTCGGTGGCGATGAGCTCGCCCTCCAGCCCGAACACCTCCGCGAGCACTCCGGGCGATAACGCTTGCCAAGGCGGCCCGTCCGCCACCGTGGCGCCGCCGGCGATCACCACGAGCCGGTCACAAGCGCGCGCGGCCAGCGCCAGGTCGTGAAGGGTCGCCACCACGGCCCGCCCGGCCTGCGCCTCCTCGCGCAGCAGCTCTAGGGCCAGCAGCTGGGCGTCGGGGTCGAGACCGGCGGCGGGCTCGTCGGCCGCCAGCAGAGGCGCGCCGGCGGCGAGCAGGCGGGCGAACAGCACCCTGGCCCGCTCGCCCCCGGAGAGGTCGAGGACGCCGCGGTGGGCCTGATCGGTCATCCCGACCCGCGCAAGGGCCTGCATGGCCGCCTCGCGGGCCCGGGCGGGCGGCCGGCTGGCGGCGCCCAGGCTAGCGATGCGCCAGGCCGGCAGATTCCAGCCGACGCGCCGCTCCTGGGGCAGGTAGGCGGCCAGGGCCGCGCGCTGGAGGTCAGCGAGGGCGGCGACCTCGCGGCCGCCCAGCCGGGCGGAGCCGGCCTCGAGGCGCACGAGGCCCAGGGCGGCGCGCAGCAGGGTCGTCTTGCCCGCGCCGTTCGGGCCGACGAGCCCGACGACCTCGCCCGGCCTGACCGTCAGGGAAGCGCCGCGCAGCGCCTCGACCTGGCCGAGGCGCACGCGCGCGCCGGTCACCTCCAGCGCCGGGTTCATCCGCGCCAGCTCCGGGCGGCGCGCCAGGCGATCAGGGCGAACAGGGGCGCGCCGAACAGGGCGGTGACGACGCCCAGCTTCAGCTCCTGGTCGGTGGGGATCAGCCGGCCGGCCAAGTCCGCGCCCACCAGCAGGGCCGCGCCGGCGAGCGCCGACGGCGTCAGGGATCGCGCCGGGTCCGCCCCGGCGGCGGCGCGCACCAGGTGCGGTGCGGCCAGGCCCACGAAGCCGATGATCCCGGCCATCGCCACCGCAGCCCCGGTCAGCAGCGCGGCGCCCGCCACGGCCGCCGCCCGCAGCCGCGCCATCGGCAGGCCCGAGAGCGCGGCCGCCTCTTCGCCCAGCGTCAGCATCACGAGGCCGCGGCCGGCGTAGAGGCAGAGCCCGGCCCCCGCCAGCATGGGCAGCGCCGCGCGCGCCAGGTCGCCCCAGTCGCGGTTGGCGACCGAGCCCAGCAGCCAGGCGAGGATCTCGCTTGTGGCGATGGGAGACGGTGAGAGGTTGAAAATCAGGCTGGTGAGCGCCCCGGCGAAGGCCGAGAGGGCGACGCCAAACAGGATCAGGGTCTCCGGCTCGCGGAACCGGGCGGCCAGGCCCGTGAGCAGCGCCCCCGTCGCCAGCGCCGCCGCCAGTGCCGCGGCTTCGACGCCGCCCGGCAGTGCGGCCAGCCCCGCCGAGATCGCCAGGGCCGCCCCAAGCCCAGCGCCCGCCGAGACGCCGAGCACCCCGGGGTCGGCGAGCGGGTTGCGCAGCAGGCCTTGCATCACCGCGCCCGCGAGACCAAGCGCCGCGCCGACGACAGCCGCAGCGGCGACGCGGGGCGCGCGGATGTCCCACAGGATCTGCGCCTCCGGCGTGCCCGGCCGCAGGCCGCGCAAATAGCTGTCCGGCCCGAGCGGCGTCTCGCCGAGCGCCAGCCCCAGGAGCCCGAGCAGCAGCAGGCCCGCGAGCAGGGGCGCGTTGAGGCGTAGGGCGCTCACTTCGACGCCCGCGCCGCCAGCGTCTCCGCCGCCTCGGCCACGAACCAGCCGGGGCAGCCCAGCACCGCGCCCGGCAACGAGGCGATGGTCCGGCCCTCCGCCGCGCCGCGCAGCGCCTGGTGGCGGCCCGGTCCCCAGTAGGTGTTGGCCAGCATGAAGGAATCGAAGAAGCCGAGCACCACGGCGGTCGGCGGCTTCATCACCAGCTGTTCCAGCGAGACGGTGGAATAGCCCGGCCGCTCGGCCGCGCTGCTCAGGCCGGCGGCCTTGAGCATGGCCCCGATCAGCGTCCCCTCACCGGCCGTCGCCCCGCCCGGCGTGACGTAGAGCGCCCGGGCCCCGCCCCAGGCGCCGGCGGCGCGCGCCAACCGGCGGTCCATCTCCCGGGACAGCGCCTCGGCCCGCGCCGGCTGGCCGAGCGCTGCGCCGACCGCCCGCAGACTCGCCCGCACATCGTCGAAATCCTGCGCCTCGGGCACGTCCACCACCGCAACCCCGTGCCGACGCAGGGCCGCCAGCAGCCTGGCGTCGCCGCCCCAGTGGCGCACCACCACGTCCGGCTTGGCCGCCAGCACGGATTCCAGGGTCGAGCGCCTCAGCGGCAGGCCGCCGGCCTGCTCGCGCAGGCGGGAGTCGGCGTCGTCAGCGCGGGTGGAGAGGCCGACGATGGCCTCGCGCGGGCTCAGCGCCAGCACATACTGGTCGGCGCACTGATCGAGGGAGAAGACCTTCGGCCCGGCGGCCGCCGGAGCAGCGAGCGTCAGCGCCAGCACGCCAGCAAGCGCGCTCAGGCCGGGGCTAAACCGTCCAGAAGGCCGTCGAGGGTCAGCGCCAGCAGCTCGTCCTGCGGCGCCCACTTCACCTCGGGGCGAGAGACGACCAGCGCCACCATCCCGTGGCAGGCGGCCCAAAGGGCCTGGGCGACAGCCTCGGTGTCGCCCTTCTTCAGGCGCCCGGCCTCGCCCAGCTCGCCAACGACGCGGCAGAAGATCTCGTAGCATTGCGCGCCCAGGCCGGTGGTCCCGATGTGCTGCACCGCCGATACGGGACGGCCGCCGCCGAACACAAGCAGATAAGCGTTCGGATGCTCGAAGCCCCACAGCATGTAGGCCTCCAGCATGGCTCGCAGCCGCACCCGCGCGTCGGCGCCCCGGCCGGCGATCTCGGTGTTGCGGTCGAGCAGCTGCTGCATCGTCCGCTCGCAGATCTCGTGCAGGATGCAGCTCTTGTCCTTGAAGTGCATGTAGAGGGCGGTGGAGGAGACTCCGACCTCGTCGGCGATCCGGCGGATGGTGGCGCCCTCGTAGCCCTCGGCCACGAAGATCCGTTCGGCGGCGTCGAGGATCTCGGCCCGGCGCAAATGGCCGTCCCCCTTAGCCTTGCGGGCGGACCGGCGCGTGATCACCGCAACATCGCTCACCAGCTGACGCTCCCCACACTGCGCCGCTGCGATAGCGGCGTTCTCGTCTCAGGTCACCGTAGGCAACTTATTGTTCGAGCGCAAAACCCCTACAGGCCTGACTAGAGCGCGCCGACCCGGTTTAGCACCTCGCGCGGGATGCGCTGCTCGCGGATCACCTGGCGATGGTCGATCAGGCCGCAGGCCTCGCGTTGCACCCAGTAGGCCCAGACGGCGCGGGCCGCATTGCGCACCAGCTCGCGCCGCTCGCCGGCCGACTCGCCGGCGTCGAAGGCGCGCAGCCGCTCCAGGCAGGCTTCGACCTCGCGGCCGGAGCGGCCGAGGGAAGCCGCCCGCTCCGACAGCAGCTCCGCTTCAAGGGCGCCGAGGCCGGCTCTGGCCTGAAGCTGGCTGGAGAACTGGGACGGCGTGCGCATGGCCGAAGGCTACACCTCCCCCGCCGGCGCCGAAACCCGCGCGGCGCTGGACGAAGGGCCGGCGAAATGGGTAAGCGCAGGCGATGACCCGTCCCGCCGTCGCCGACGCGCCCTGCGTGATGCGCACCACCGGCTGGGCGGACTACGCCCTGCTGGACAGCGGCGATGGCCGCAAGCTGGAGCGCTACGGCCCCTACACCGTCGTCCGCCCCGAGCCGCAGTGCCTGTGGGGGCCTCGCCAAGCCGCGGACTGGGACCGCGCCGACGCGCTCTTCGATCCGGAAGGCGAGGAGGACGCCGGCCGCTGGCGCTTCAAGGGCCGGCCGAAGGAGAGCTGGCCGCTGGCCTGGGGCCAGGTGAAGTTCCACGGGCGGTTCACGGCTTTCCGTCACCTGGCCTTCTTTCCGGAGCAGGCGGCCAACTGGGCCTGGCTAGACGAGACCGTGCGGGGCATCGGCGGCCAGCCGAAGGTGCTGAACCTGTTCGGCTACACCGGCGTCGCCAGCCTGGTCTGCGCCGCGGCCGGCGCGGCCGTCACCCACGTGGACGCGTCCAAGAAGGCCGTCGGCTGGGCGCGGGAGAACGCCGCCCTCTCCGGCCTGGATCAGGCGCCGGTCCGCTGGATCACCGAGGACGCCAAACGCTACGTCCAGCGCGAGGTGCGCCGCGGCTCGCGTTACGACGGCATCATCCTCGACCCGCCGAAATACGGCCGCGGACCGGGCGGCGAGGTCTGGCGGCTGCTCGAGGACCTGCCCGAGCTTTCGGCCCTATGCGCCGAACTTCTTTCGGAAAAGGCCAAATTCCTGCTGCTCAACGCCTATGCCGAGCGGATCAGCGGCGCGGCGCTCGCCAGCCTGCTGGCCGAGCGGCTGGCCGGCCGCGGCGGGCGGATCGACTGGGGCGAGCTGGCCCTGGTGGAGGCCTCCGGCGAGCGGCAGGTCGGCCTGTCCTTCTTCGCGAGGTGGTCGGCGTGAGCGTCAAGGCCGTCACCTCGCTGACCAATCCGACGGTCAAGGCCGTCCGCGCCCTGCACCTGCGCAAGGAGCGCGACGAGACCGGGCTGTTCGTCGCCGAGGGGCTGAAGAACGTCACCGAAGGCGTCGAGCTGGGCCATGCGCCGCAGATCCTGATGTTCGGCAGGGACGCCGGCGACCACCCCCTCACCCGCAAGGCGGTGGCCGCGACGCTGGCCGGCGGCGGCGAGGTGTTGGAGGTCAGCCACGACATCCTTGCCAAGGTCTCCCGGCGCGATAATCCGCAGGCCGTAGTGGGCGTGTTCAAGCAGCGCTTCGCGCCGCTCGATGCCCTGCAGCCGAAGTCCGCCGCCGTCTGGGTCGCCCTGCACCGGGTGCGCGACCCCGGCAACCTGGGGACCATCGTGCGTACCGCCGACGCCGCCGGCTGCGGGGCGGTGATCCTGGTCGGCGAGTGCTGCGATCCCTTCTCGGTGGAGGCGGTGCGGGCGACCATGGGCTCGATCTTCGCCGTGCCCATTGTGCGGGCCAGCGAGGCCGAGTTCGCCGCCTGGCGCGGCGGCTGGCCAGGCTCGGTGGTCGGCACACTGCTCTCCGCCAGCGTCGACCACCGTCAGGCCGACTACGCGCGCCCGGCGCTGATCCTGATGGGCAACGAGCAGCAGGGCCTGCCGCCCGACATGGCCGCCCTCACCGACGTCAATGTGAAAATCCCGATGCGGGGACGAGCCGACAGCCTGAACCTGTCGGTGGCGACCGGGATCATGATCTACGCGGTGGGCTGAGGCTCAGCCTTCGGCGCCCGCGCTGGCCCCCGAGTCCTCCTCATCGCCGCTCAGTTGGCGGCGCGCCGCTTTCACATAGGCCCGCACGCGGGCGATCTGCTCGAGGAGCTCCCGGCCGCTCATCCGCGCGGCTTGGCCCGGGTGGTCGCCTCGGCCTGCGACGGGTCCTCCGGCCAGACGTGCTTGGGGTAGCGACCGCGCATCTCGGCCCGCACTTCGCGCCAGGAGCCGCGCCAGAAGCCAGGCAGGTCGCGAGTCAGCTGGATCGGCCGCCGGGCCGGGGAGAGCAGCGCCAGGGTGAGCGGCGTGCGGCCGCCGGCGATGGCCGGGTGCTGCGAGAGGCCGAACACCTCCTGCACGCGCACCTCCACCATCGGCCCGCCTTCGGCCGCGTAGTCTATGGGGATGCGCGAGCCGGTCGGGGCGGTGAAGTGGGTCGGGGCGGCCGCCTCAATCCGGCGCTGAGCGTCCCAGGGCACCAGGCTGCGCAGCGCGCTATCCAGCGCATCGGGCTGGAGCGACTTCAGGCTGCGCTGGCCGCTCAGCAGCGGCCCGAGCCACTCGTCGAGCCGGGCGATCAGGGCCGCGTCCGAGAGGTCCGGTAGCTCCGCCTCCCCGGCCCGCCGCAGGAACGCGACCCGGGCTCGCAGAGATTCGGCGGCCTTGCCGAACGGCAGCGCGCCCAGGCCGTCCCGGCGCACCTGGTCCAGCAGGGCCGCCGTCAGCAGGGCTGGGTCGGGCGAGGCCTCAAGCGCTTCGCGGACCACGATCCGGCCGAGGCGGGTCAGCCGCTTCACGCGCAGGCCGCCGGGGCCCTCCTCCAATCGCGCCTCTTCGGTCACCTGGTCCTGGAAGGCGGCCAGGATGTCGCCGGGCTCCGCCATCGCCGCCAGCAGGATGCGGTCGCGCCGCTCTCCGCCGCCCAGCTCGCCCACCGCCAGCCACTCGGCCCGGGCCAGCGCCTCGGTGGGCTCGAGGAACGCGCCGCGGCCGCTGACCAACTGGAACTCCCCCAGTGGTCCCCTCGCCCGGGCGATCCGCTCCGGATAGGCGTAGGCCAGCAGGATCCCGTCGGGAACCGGCGCTCCCTTCCCCGCCGGCCCGGCGAGCCGGGCCCACCGATCGGCCAGCGCGCGGGCGTCGCGGCCTCGGGGCGAGCGGTCGCGCTCCAACCCCATAAGGCGATGGCTCAGGTCCGGGTCGCGCCCGCCCAGCCCGCGCTCGGTCAGCACGGCGGCGATGCCGGCGGCGCGCGCCGCCTGGCCGCTCCCGGCGGCCTTCAGCAGCATGTGGCCGAGCCTCGGCGGCAGCGGCAGCTCGCCAAGCGCGCGGCCGTGGTCGGTCAGCACCCCGTCGGGATCGAGGGCCTCCAGCCGTTTGAGCAGAGCGACGGCCTCGCCGTAGGCCGCGGCCGGCGGCGGATCGAGGAAGGCGAGCTCAGCGGGGTCCTTCGCACCCCACCGCGCCAGGTCGAGAGCAAGGCCAGAGAGATCCGCCGCGCGGATCTCCGGCTCGCCGTAGGCCGGCAGGGCGCGGGTCTCGGCTTCGTCCCAGAGGCGGTAGCAGACGCCGGGCTCGGTCCGGCCGGCCCGCCCGCGGCGCTGGTCGGCGGCGGCCCGACTGACCCGGACGGTGGCTAGGCGCGTGAGGCCGCTGGCGGGGTCGTACCGGGGGACGCGAGCCAGGCCGCAGTCGATCACCACCCGCACCCCTTCGATGGTCAGGCTGGTCTCGGCGATGGACGTGGCCAGCACCACCTTCCGCACGCCGGCCGGGGCCGGGGAGATGGCCGCGTCCTGCTCGCGCGAATCCAGCGCCCCGTAGAGCGGCGCGAGGAGGACGCCCGGTCGCCGCAGCCGCTCTTCCAGCAGTTCGGCGGTGCGGCGGATCTCGCCCTGGCCGGGAAGGAAAACCAGCAGGCTGCCGGTCTCGGCCGCCAGGGCCCGCTCGACGGCCCGGGCGACCTGGTCCTCCAGCCGCAGCCGGTCGTCCCGGCCGAGGTAGCGGGTCTCCACCGGATGGGCGCGGCCCTCGCTTTCCACCACCGGCGCATCGCCCAGCAGGGCCGCCACCGCCGCCCCGTCCAGCGTCGCGGACATCACCAGCAGCTTCAGGTCGTCGCGCAGCACGCCCTGCGCGTCGCGGGCCAGGGCCAGGCCGAGGTCGGCGTCGAGGCTACGCTCGTGGAACTCGTCGAAGACCACGCAGCCGACGCCGGGCAGCTCCGGATCAGCCAGGATCATCCGGGTGAAGACGCCTTCGGTGACCACCTCGATGCGGGTGCGAGCCGTGACCTTCGACTGCATCCGCACCCGGTAGCCGACCGTCTCGCCGACGGGCTCTCCCAGGGTGCGGGCCATCCGCTCGGCGGCGGCGCGGGCGGCGAGCCGCCGCGGCTCCAGCAGGATGATCTTGCCGCCCGCCAGCCACGGTTCGGCGAGCAGCTCCAGCGGCACCACGGTCGTCTTGCCGGCGCCGGGCGGCGCAACGAGAACGGCGCTGGCGTTGGCCGCCAGCGCCGTCTTCAGATCACCTATGACCTCGTGGATCGGCAGCATCGGGCGGGTCTAGCCGACCCGCCGAGCCGCTGTCACTCGGCGGCCGCCAGCTTCTTCTCGTGATGGCGCGAGTGCCAGTAGGCGTAGCCGAAGTAGATGATGAGGCCCGCCCCCATCCACAGCCACAGCCGCGTCCAGGTTTCGGGCGGCAGGCTGAAGATCAGGTAGGCGCAGCCGAGAATGCCAAGCGGGGCGGTCACCCAGACCAGCGGGGTCTTGAACGTGCGGGGCAGTTCCGGGTGCTTGATGCGCAGGTAGAGCACGCCCGCGCAGATCAGCCCGAACGCCAGCAGGGTGCCCATCGACACCAGCTCGCCGAGGATGCCGATCGGCAGCAGGCCCGCGGCGATGGCCGCGCCGACCGCAATGACGATGGTGCCGGCCGCCGGCGTGCGGGTCTTGGGGTTCACCTTGCCGAAGATCGGCGGCAGCAGGCCGTCCCGGGCCATGGCGTAGAAGATCCGCGATTGGCCGTACATCAGCGCCAGGATGGTGGAGCCGAGGCCGACGGCGACGCCGATGTTGACCAGCTGCCGAAGCCAGGTGAGCTCGGGAATGGCCTGCAGGGCGCTCGCCACCGGGGCGGGATTGTTCAGCGTACGGAAGTCGGCGATGCCGGTGATCACCGCGGCCATCAGCATGTAGAGCACGGTGCAGATCGCCAGAGAGCCCAGGATGCCGATGGGCATGGTCCGCTGCGGGTCCTTGGCCTCCTGGGCCGCCGTCGAGACGCCCTCGAAGCCGATATAGGCGAAGAAGATCACGCCGGCGGCGGCGGCGATGCCGGGCCAGCCGAAGTGGCCCTGCGGGTCCTGCGGCGTCGGCGGCACCCGCTCGGGGATGAACGGCTGCCAGTTGGCCGGGTCGATGTAGAACAGGCCGAAGGCGATCACCGTCACCACCACCAGCACTTTCAGGGCGACGATGATGTTGTTGACGAAGGCCGAGTGGCCGATGCCGGCGATCAGCGCCGCCGCCATCAGGCCGATGATGGCCATGGCCGGCAGGTTGAGGATGGCCCCGGTGCGCACGATGCCGGCGCCGGCCTCGAAGGCGTAGGGCGCGCTCGACCACACCTCTGGAAGCCCCAGCCCGAAGCCCTCCATCATGTTGCCGAAGTAGCCAGACCAGCCGGCCGCCACGGTGGCGGCGGCGATGCCGTATTCCAGGATCAGGTCCCAGGCGATGATCCAGGCGAAGAACTCGCCGAGCGTGGCGTAGGTGTAGGTGTAGGCCGAGCCGGCCACCGGGATCATCGAGGCCAGTTCGGCGTAGCAGAGCGCGGCGAACGCGCAGACGACGCCCGCCAGCACGAAGGAGAGGATGATCGCGGGCCCCGCGTTCACCGCCGCCTGCTGACCGGTGAGCACGAAGATGCCGGCCCCGATGATGCCGCCGACGCCCAGCGCCGTGAGAGAGACCGGCCCCAGCCCCCTCTTGAGGGTGTGCTCGCCCTCCTCCGTCGCCTGCGCGAGCAGCACGTCGATGGGCTTCTTGGTGAAGAGCTTCATGCCGGACGGTTCCCCTCGGCCTGGGACTCAGGCGATCGGGCGAGGATAGGCATGCGTCGGCAAGGGCCGCAACGGCGCACCCCTCTTCCCCTGAGACGCGCAAGCACCGATCTTAGCGGCGGAACTTCACGAGGTAGGCTTTGGAACCACCCGCTCCGCCGATCCGCGCCGTCATCGCGCCGGTGACGCCGCTCGCACAGAACTGCACCATCGTCTGGTGCGCCAGGACGATGAAGGCGGCGGTGATCGATCCCGGCGGCGAAGTGCCGCGCCTACTGAAGGCGCTGAAGCAGTACGGGCTGACCCTGGAGAAGATCTGGATCACTCATGGCCACATGGACCACGCCGGCGGCACGGCGGCGCTGAAGGAGGCCACCGGCGCGCCGATCGAGGGGCCGCACCCCGACGACGCCTTCTGGATCGACCGCATGGAAGAGTCCGGCGCCCGATGGGGCATGCCCGAGGCGCGCGGCTTCACACCCGACCGCTGGCTGCAGGACGGCGACAAGGTCACTCTCGGCGAGACCGAATGGGAGGTGATCCACTGCCCCGGCCACACGCCGGGCCACGTGATCTTCTTCAACCGCGAGGCCCGCTTCGCCCAGGTAGGCGACGTGCTGTTCCAGGGCTCCATCGGACGCACCGACTTCCCGAAAGGCAACCACCAGGACCTGATCGACTCGATCACCCAAAAGCTTTGGCCGCTGGGGGACGACGTCGCCTTCGTGCCGGGCCACGGCCCGATGTCGACCTTCGGCCAGGAACGGAAGACCAACCCGTTCGTCGCCGATGCGGTGCTGGCCCGCTGACCTCGTTTCCAACCCTTACAGTTTTGTAATCCGCAGGTTACCCCGAGATCCGATCATGGCGCGCATGGACACCCGTACCGAGCAGGCCCAGGGCGGCGCGCGCATCCTGATGGTCGATGACGACCCAGGCATCTGTGACGTCGTTTCCGACTTCCTGGGCAAGCACGGCTATGCCGTAGAGACGGCCTCCGACGCGCGCGAGATGGAACAGGCGCTCGACAAGGGCCCGGTCGACCTGATCGTGCTGGACGTCATGCTGCCGGGCGAGGACGGCCTGGCCATCTGCCGGCGGCTGGCGGTGGGCGATGGGCCGCCGATCATCATGCTCTCGGCCATGGGCGAGGACACCGACCGCATCGTCGGGCTGGAACTGGGCGCCGATGACTACCTCGCCAAGCCCTGCAACCCCCGCGAGTTGCTGGCCCGCGTCCGCGCCGTGCTGCGCCGGGCCGAGCAGCGAACCACCTCGGGCGAACTGGGCGCCGGCTGCGAGTTCGCCGGCTGGAGGCTCGACCTGGTGCGCCGCGAGCTGCGCTCGCCGCAGGACGTGGTGGTCAACCTCTCTTCGGGCGAGT
>NZ_DATAGM010000256.1:0-2645 GCF_036263695.1 Phenylobacterium sp. | reverse complement strand
GTGCGGCCCGACTGCTTGCCCTCGGCGGCCTCGCGCCGTCCGCGGGTGTGGGTGGCCCGCGGCAGCATCCCGTACTCGGCCGTCACCCAGCCCTGGCCGCGCCCGCGCAGGAAGCCCGGCACCGTTTCGTCGACGCTGGCGGTCACCAGGACCCTGGTGTGGCCGAAGCTGACCAGGCACGAGCCCTCGGCGTAGCGGTTGACGCCGGTCTCAAGAGTCACGGGGCGCAGCATATCGGGCGCGCGTTCGGATGGGCGCATGTATGGTCCTCTCGCGTCGGGCCGCGGCTTGCGTGGCGGAAGCGGGCGCTTATCCTAGTTCACAAGAGTTTCGTCCATGGGCGATCAGGACCGACCATAACCTCGTGACCAGCCCCCTGCTTTCCCGCGGGCCCTCGTTGGCCGAACTGGACGAGCGGGCCCGCGACATCTTCCGTCGGATCGTCGAGACCTATCTGGAGACGGGCGAGCCGGTCGGCTCGCGCACCATCTCCAAGGGCGGCGTCCACCTCTCCCCGGCCTCGATCCGCAACACCATGCAGGATCTCACTGCGCTCGGCCTGTTGGGCGCGCCGCACATCAGCGCCGGGCGGCTGCCGACCCATGCGGGCCTTAGGCTGTTCGTCGACGGCCTGCTGGAGGTCGGCGACGTCGGGGCCGACGAGCGGCGCGACATCGAGGCCCGGTTGCGCGGCCACGGCCGCAATCTCGACGAGGCGCTGAACGAAGCCAGCGCCATCCTCTCAGGCCTGGCGGGCGGAGCGGGGGTGGTGGTGACGCCGGTGCGCGACGCCGGGGTCAAGCACGTGGAGTTCGTCGCCCTGGGCGGCGACCAGGCCCTGGCGATCATGGTCTTCGAGGACGGGGCGGTGGAGAACCGGCTGATGCGGCTGAGCGCCGGCGTCACGCCCTCGGCCCTGCAGGAGGCGTCCAACTTCCTGAACGCCCGGCTGCGCGGCAAGACCCTGGGAGAAGCCCGCGCGGAGGTCCGCGGCGAGCTCGACAGGGCGCGCCGCCAGCTCGACGAAACCGCCGCCCGGCTGGTGGAGGACGGCCTGGCCGCCTGGGGCGGCGGCGATGCGGCCGACCGGGCGCTGATCGTGCGCGGCCGCGCCAACCTCTTGGGTGACACCCAGGCCCTGGCCGACCTCGAGCGGGTGCGGATGCTGTTCGACGATCTGGAACAGAAGGAACAGCTGATCGGTCTTCTGGACAACGTCCGCGAGGCGCAGGGCGTGCGGATATTCATCGGCGCCGAGACCCAGCTCTTTTCGCTGTCGGGTTCCGCCGTGATCGCGGCGCCCTATATGACGGGCGACCAGCGGGTGCTGGGCGCGATCGGCGTGATCGGGCCGGCCCGCCTGAACTACGCCCGGGTCATTCCGCTGGTGGACTATACCGCCCGCGTGCTTGGCCAGGTGATGAACTTGTAAAGGGTGACGATGACCGACGAAACGACGCCGGCCGAAGACAATATCGATCCGGTGCTGGCCGACGCCGCCACTGAAGAGCTGGAAACGCTGCGCGCCGAGAACGCGGCGCTGAAGGATCAGGCGCTGCGCTACGCCGCCGAGGCGGAGAACACCCGCCGCAGGGCCGAGCGCGAGGCCAACGACGCGCGCGCCTACGCGATCCAGAAGTTCGCCCGCGACCTGCTGGGCGTCGCCGACAACCTCTCCCGCGCCATGGCCGCCGCGCCGGCCGAGGACGCCGATCCGAACGCGGTGAAGAACTTCGTGCTCGGCGTGCAGATGACCGAGAAGGAGCTGCAGGCCGCCTTCGAGCGCAACGGCCTGAAGAAGGTCGATCCGGCCCGCGGCGACAAGTTCGACCCCCACCTGCACCAGGCGATGATGGAACAGCCGGCCGACGACGTGGCCGGCGGCGCCGTGCTGCAGACCATGCAGTCCGGCTACGAGCTGTTCGGCCGTATCGTCCGCCCGGCCATGGTCGTGGTCGCCGCCAAGGGCTCCGGCCAGGCCGCCGCCGCCCAGCAACCCTACGCCGCCAACGACGAGGACGAGCCCGGCGGCAGCGTCGACACGCGGGCTTAGTAAGCGGCGGAGGCGGGCAAGCCGCACAGTTCGCCCCCTTCCCCAGCCCCGCTTTTCAGCTAATGTCGCAAGTCCCTTCCTCGTCGGGGTATTGGCGCGCCGAGAGCGGCTGCGCGGGAGTGCGGACAAAGACATGAAGCTGACGATCGAGCGAGCGGCGCTCTTGAAGGCCCTTGGCCACGTCCAGAGCGCCGTGGAGCGGCGCAATACGATTCCGATCCTGTCAAACGTGCTGCTCAGCGCCGAGCGCGACAAGCTCAGCTTCTCGGCCACCGACCTCGACATGGAGATCATCGACGAGGCGATGGCTCAGGTGGACCAGCCGGGCCAGATCACCGCGCCGGCCCACACCCTTTATGAGATCGTCCGCAAGCTGCCCGAGGGCGCCGACGTCACGCTCAGCTTCACCGGCGAGGACCCGCGCCTGACGGTCGCCGCCGGCCGCTCGCGCTTCAACCTGCCGGTGCTGCCGGCCGGCGACTTCCCGGTGATGAGCTCCGACGGCCTCTCCGGTCAGGTCGGCGTCGACGTGAACGAGCTGATCCGGCTGATCGACAAGACCCGGTTCGCCATCTCCACCGAGGAGACGCGC